>JAOPYS010000130.1 GCA_025964465.1 Thermoleophilia bacterium | reverse complement strand
GCTCGCTGACCCCACATGCTGGAGCCGGACGGTGGTCGGGGCGACGGACGGACGGGGCAGCATGCGAGCACGGTGGATCGGTCGATGGATGGTGGGCGCGGGCGTGCTCGCGCTGAGCCTCGTGCCGGCGGGGGCTGCGAGCGCCCACGGGGGCGGCGGCGGTGACCACGGATCGTGCCAGGGCGACGCGCTGACGCTCGATGCGGGCTGCACCACGTCGGGCGGTGACGGTGGATCGGCGCAGCGTGAGCGGGTGGCACCCGCCGACTACGTGGGGTGGGTGTACCTCGACCTCGACCCGTGCGCGCGCGACACCGACGCGTGCGGCACCTACGTGCCCGAGTGGACCCTCGGCTGGAACGTGGTCAACGGGCAGTGGCACGCCACCGGCATCCAGGGTGGCTGGGTCTACGTCTCGCCCTACACCGGCAAGTGGCGCTGGGCGTGGAACCAGCGCAGCGGGTGGGTCGCGCTCTACGACGCGCGGTTCGAGCGGCGCTGAGCCTCAGGGCACGAGTGGCTGGTCGAGCTCGGTCCACGGCCACAGCCGCGTGCGCGCGACGTGGCCGCTGACGGGACGGCCGATCTCGTGGGTGATCCACTGCGCGACGTCGACGAGCGCATCGAGGTCGACGCCCGTCGAGATGCCGGCGCGGTGGCACATCCAGACGAGGTCCTCGGTTGCGACATTGCCGGTCGCGCCCGGCGCGAACGGGCAGCCACCGAGCCCCCCGACGGATGCATCGAACGTGGTGATGCCGAGGCGCATGCCTTCCCACGCGTTGGCGAGCGCCGTGCCGCGCGTGTCGTGCAGGTGCAGCGCGACGCGCAGGTCCGCGTCGAACTCCAGCAGCGGGCCCACGACCGGCTCGATCTCGCTCGGCACCGCGACGCCGATCGTGTCACCGAGTGACACGTCGCCGATCCCCAGGTCGGCGAGCCGCCGCACCACGTCGTGCACCGCGCCCGGGGCGATGGGTCCCTCGAACGGGCAGCCCCAGACGGTGGAGACGTAGCCGCGCACGTGCACGCCGTCCTCGGCCGCGCGCTCCACGATCGGCGCGAACCGCTCGATGCTCTCGGCGATCGAGGCGCGCACGTTGCGCTGGGAGAAGGATTCGCTCGCGGCGGCGAACACCGCGACGCTGGTCGCGCCCGCCGCGACCGCCGCGTCGTAGCCGCGCAGGTTCGGGGTGAGCACGGGGTAGGAGACGTCGTCGATCCGCTCGGTCCGCGTCATCACCTCGGCGGCATCGGCCAGCTGGGGGACTGCCCTCGGGTTGACGAAGCTCGTCGCCTCGACCGTGCGCAGCCCGGTGCGCGCGAGGCGCTCGACCAGCTCGACCTTGGTCGAGGTGGGCACCGTCGAGGACTCGTTCTGCAGCCCGTCGCGCGGGCCGACCTCGACGATGTCGATGCGCTCCGGCAGCGTCATCGCACGACCTCCGCGAGCACCGCGCCCTTCGCGACCAGGTCACCGACCTCGCAGCCGATCGACTCCACGCGACCGTCGAACGGCGCCGCGATGGCGTTCTCCATCTTCATCGCCTCGAGGACGACCACGACCTCGCCTGCCGTCACCTCCGAGCCGACCGCCATGGCCTGCACAACCGTGCCGGGCATCGGTGCCGTCAGGGACGCGTGGTCACCGGCCGCGTCCAGCCGGCCGACGCCGTCGCGCTGGGCGATGGGGGAGCGCGGCGCGTCGTAGGTCACGCCGTCGACCGAGAACCAGAGCCGGTCACCGCGCTCGGTCGCGAGCAGGATCGGCTCGTCACCGAGGGTGATGCCCGCGGCGACCGACGGAGCGACGCCGGGCCGCCATGCGCCGAGCGCGCGGAAGGGTTCGACCGCGTCGGCCGTCGGGTCCTCCGCGACCGAGCGCACGACCGCGCGCCGCGCGGCGGCGATCAGTTCCGGCGTCGCCTCGACGACGGCGGGCTCGAGCAGGTTGGCCTCGAGCGTGCCGACGTGGTGCTCGGCCGACACGAAGTCCGGCAGCTCCAGCGCGTGGCGCAGCAGGGCGGCGTTGGTGATCGCGCCCAGCAGTGACAGCTCGCGCAGCGCGTCGAGCAGCAGCCGGCGCGCGCCTTCGCGCGTGGGCGCGTACGCGATGACCTTGGCGAGCAGCGGGTCGTAGGCGAGTGACACGCGCGCACCGACGCGCAATGCGTGGTCGATGCGCACGCCCTCACGCGACGGGAGACGGAGCGCCGCGACCTCCCCGCCAGTCGGCAGGAACGTGACCGGATCCTCGGCGTACAGGCGCACCTCGATCGCATGCGAGCGCACCGCGAGGTCGGCCTGCTGCACGTCGAGGCGGTCGCCGCGCGCGATGCGCAGCTGCCACTGCGCGAGGTCGATGCCGAACGCCTCCTCCGTGACGGGATGCTCGACCTGCAGGCGCGCGTTGAGCTCGAGGAAGAAGTAGCGGCCGTCCGGCGCGACGAGGAACTCGGCGGTGCCTGCGTTGGCGTATCCCGCGGCGGCGGCGAGTCGCAGCGTCGCCTCGCCCATCTCGCGGCGCAGCTCGTCGGAGAGGCCCGGCGCCGGCGCCTCCTCGACCACCTTCTGGTGGCGGCGCTGCAGCGAGCAGTCGCGGTCACCCACGTACAGCGCGTGGCCGTGCGAGTCGGCGAGCAGCTGCACCTCCACGTGGCGCGCGCCCGTCACGAGCTGCTCCACGATGAGCGTGTCGTCGCCGAAGCCGGCCGCGGCCTCGCGCGCCGCGCTCTCGAGGGCACCGGCAAGGTCCTGCGCGCGATCCACGCGGCGCATGCCGCGCCCGCCACCGCCGGCCGCCGCCTTGACGAGCACGGGGTAGGCGTCCGCGGGCACCGCGTCGGGCATCCACTCCGGCACCGTCGGCACGCCGGCCTCCGCGGCCACGGCCTTGGCGCGTGCCTTGTCACCGAGCGCGCGCATCGCGTCGGCGCTCGGCCCGATGAACGTCAGGCCGGCCGCGACGCAGCGCTCCACGAAGGCGGGGTTCTCGCTCACGAACCCGTAGCCGGGATGCACCGCATCCGCGCCCGACGAACGCGCGGCGTCGATGAGCCGATCGATGTCGAGGTAGCTCTCCCGCGCCGGCTCGGGGCCGAGCCGAACGGCGTGGTCGGCCAGCGCGACGTGCGGGGCGTCCGCATCCGCGTCCGAGTACACGGCCACGGCCTCGATGCCCAGCGAGTGGCACGCTCGGACGAGACGCACGGCGATCTCGCCGCGGTTGGCGATCAGCACGCGGGTCACGCTGCCCGGCGCGGTGGCGGTCGCCCGGTCGGCGATCCCCTCGCGGGTCATCGTCGTGCCCCGGCCAGCCAGGCGGGGGAGTGGTCCTCGTCCATCCAGCTCGGGCGACGCTTCTCGAGGAAGGCGGTCAGCCCCTCCTGCCCCTCCTCGTCGGTGCGCTTGGAGGCGATCGTCTCGGCCGTGTGCATCATCACCTCGCGCGGATCGCGGAACGCGACCTCGCTCGCCAGGTGCTTGGCCACCGTGATGGCGCCGGGCGCCGCGGTGAGCAGCTCGCCCACGACGCGGTCGATCTCGGCGTCGAGCCCGTCCTTCGGGACGATGACGTGCGCGAGGCCCATGCGCTCGGCCCGCTCGGAGGTGAAGCGCTCGCCCGTGATGAACAGCGCGCGGGCGTGCGACAGGCCGATGCGGCGCAGCACGAACGGGCTGATCACGGCGGGCACGATGCCCAGCTTGACCTCGCTGAACGCGAAGACCGTGTCCTCGGCCGCGACCACGTAGTCGCTCGTCGCCAGCAGGCCGAGCGCGCCACCGATGGCGTGGCCGTGGACGCGGCACACGACCGGCTTGTCGCACCGCTTGATCGCCTCGAGCATGAGCGCGAGGCGCGTCGCGTCCTCGACGTTCTGCTGGCGCGTGTAGGACACCGTCTCGCGCATCCAGTTGATGTCCGCGCCGGCGCTGAACGAGCCCCCGTCGCCACACATCACGATCACGCGGGTGTCGGGGTCGTGACTCAGCTCGGTGAAGGTCGCCCCCAGCTCCTCGATCAGCCGTGGACCGAATGCGTTGCGCACCTCGGGTCGGGCGAGGATGACCGAGGTCACGGAGTCGTTGCGCTCGACGCGCACGTGCTGGAAGGTGTCGAAGTCCATGCGGGCGATCCTACGCGGTCGGTTGCCTCCGGAGACCGGGCATCCGGTCGAGCAGCCCTACGGGGTCGTCCCCGCCGGCCCGGGGTACCGCGCCACCGAGGCGTCGATCTCGCGCCACGCGACCTCGGCATCGTCGTATCCCGCGATCGACGTGCGCTTGCCGGGCTCGAGGTCCTTGTACACGTCGAAGAAGTGGCGGATCTCCGCGAGCAGCGACGAGGGCAGGTCGGTGATGTTGTCCGCGCCCTCGTACGCGGGGTCGTTGGCGGCGACGCAGATGACCTTGGCATCGGGGCCCTGCTCGTCCTCCATCCAGAGCACCCCGAGCGGGCGCACCTCCACGTAGCAGCCGGGGACGGTGGGCTCCTCGAGCAGCACGAGCGCGTCGAGCGGATCGCCGTCCTCCGCCAGCGTGTCGGGGAAGAACCCGTAGTCGGCGGGGTAGGTCGTGGCGGAGAACAGCCGCCGGTCGAGCCGCACCACGTGGCGTTCGTGGTCGATCTCGTACTTGTTGCGGCTCCCCTTGGGGATCTCGACGACCATGTCGAGCGTACGTCGGGCTTCGGGCGTCACGCAGCGCGTCCTCTCGTTGGTGGACCCGCAGGGTGCCACGCGCGGGAGGGGCCCGCCAGTCCGGGGCGCGCGTACGCTACGGGCGCGACGTCGCCGCGGACGCGTCGGCGATCGCCCCGGCGCCCGCCGCAGCGTCCACCGGTGCGCCGAACATCGTGCGGTAGTGCCGGTACCAGTCGCTCTGGAAGCGTTCCTGCGGGTCGTACTGCAGCTTCGCGGCCAGCATCTTCGAGAAGTCCGGGTGCGACGCCACCACCTGGTCCTTGGTGGCCCAGTGGTGGTACGTGAGGTAGTAGCTGCCGCCTCGCTCGTCGGCGAGGTCGATGAGGTGGCGGAACTGCTGCGCCGATCGCTCGATGCCCTCGGGCGTGTGGTCGGTGTGCAGGTTGAACACGACGCTGGCCCAGGGCTGCCGCGCCCACGGCAGCGCGCTCTCGGTGTCCTGATCGATGAGTCGCACGGTGCCGTAGATGACGTTCGCATCCCGGTCGCGCATCCCGGATGCGGCTGCCTTCATGAAGTCGGCGAGGCGGTTGCGAGGCACGTACAGCTCGCTGATCATCTCCGTGCCGGGCACCTTGGCGCCCGTCGCCTTGTCGACGCCCAGGTGGTAGTCGTCGGTGTAGTTGGCCATCTGGTGCGAGTCGCTCCAGTACCGCTGGCCCGTGGTGCTCGTGTAGTACTTGGCGTAGACGTCGAACCCCTTCG
>JAOPYS010000089.1 GCA_025964465.1 Thermoleophilia bacterium | reverse complement strand
ATCGTATCTTCCTTGGTCGACATGCCGGCGAGCATACCTGCGAAGCTCCGCCGATGCAGGTCATCGTGCAACGAGTGCAGTCCGCGAGCGTCACCGTGGCCGGTGACGTGGTCGGTGAGATCGGCCCCGGGCTGCTCGCGCTGGTGGGCATCGCGGCCGGCGATGGCGAGGACCAGCTGCGCTGGATGGCGGAGAAGGTCGTGCGCCTGCGCATCTTCGGCGACGACGAAGGACGGTTCGCGCGGTCGCTGCTCGACACGGGCGGCGCGTTGCTGAGCGTCAGCCAGTTCACCCTGCTCGGTGACGTCAGCAAGGGCACGCGGCCCAGCTTCACGCGCGCCGAGGCGCCCGAGCTGGCCGCACCGGCGTGGGAGCGGTTCAACGACCTCGTCCGTGCACAGGGGGTCGACGTGGCCGTCGGCGTCTTCGGGGCGAGCATGCAGGTCGCCCTCGTCAACGACGGCCCGGTGACGATCTCCCTCGCGCGCTGAGCGCTCCGCCGCCGTCACCCACTGATCCCGGGAAACGCGTTCCCAGCGTGGAATCCCCGCTCATAGTGGAGGGGGAGGGGGAGGGCGGTCAGGCGGGGATGGGGGCTCGGGCCAGGAGCGGCTCGGCGGCGTCGAGGAGGCGGTGGTCGGCATCGCCGAAGACGCGCTCGGAGGAGCCCTCGAGGCGGGTGGCCACGAAAGCGCGGGCGACGATCGCGTCGGCCTCCTCGCCGGTGGCGGCGGCGCGGTGGGCGAGCAGGGCGGCCTGCAGCGCGAGCGCGAGTCGGCCGGCGAAGCGGCGGGCGTCGGCCTCGCCGGTCGGCACGTCGATCGCGGCCGCGAAGGAGGCGACGGCCGAGGCGACGTCGTCGGGAGCGCCGTCGACGAGCTCGGCCACGCGGGCGCGGGCACCCGCGACGAGGGTCGGATCCTTGGCCATCGCGCGCAGCACGTCGAGTGCCATCACGTTGCCCGAGCCCTCCCACGTGGAGTTGACCTGCGCGTCGCGGTAGAGGCGCGCGACCGGGAATTCCTCGGTGTAGCCGTTGCCGCCGAGCACCTCGACGCACTCGATGCAGCCGGTCACCGCGCGACGGGTGATCCAGTACTTGGCGACGGCGGTGACGAGGCGACCGACGGGGTCGGCGACCTGGAACCCGCGTGTCACCTCGTAGGCGAGGGCGAGCGCCGCCTCGCGCTCGAGCAGCAGGTCGGCGAGCACGGCGCGCATCAATGGCTGCTCGACGAGCGGCCGGCCGAAGGCGCGGCGACCGCGGGTGTGGTGCACGGCCTCGCCGACCGCGCGGGCCAGGATGCCGGCGCTGCCCAGGCAGCAGTCCATGCGCGTGTGGACGACCATCTCGATGATGGTCGGCACGCCGCGCCCGGGTGCGCCCACGCGCTGCGCGTGGGCGCCCGCGAACACCACCTCGGCCGAGGCGAGCGAGCGGGTGCCGAGCTTGTCCTTGAGGCGCTGCAGCTGGATCGCGTTGCGCGAGCCGTCGGGCAACCAGCCCGGCACGAAGAAGCACGACAGGCCGCGCGACCCCTCGCCGGCGCCGGGCTCGCGTGCGAGCGCGAGGATGCCGTCCACCGTCGGGTGCGAGCAGAACCACTTGTGGCCCGTCAGCCGGAAGCTGCCGTCGCCCTGCTCGGCCGCCGCGACCGTGGACCCGGAGAGGTCGCTGCCGCCCTGCGGCTCCGTCATCGCCATGCCCATGAGCGGGTGCGCCCCGCCGCGCCCCGCGTACGACCGCGCCGACGGCGCCGCGCCGTCGAGCCCCGCCCGCGCCGCTTTGAGGATGTCGCGACCCATCTCGTGCGCCGCGCTCTCCGCGCGCAGGAGCACCGGGACGGCAGCCGCCGTCATCGTCACGGGGCACATGACGCCGATGTCGAGTCGCGCCCACTGCTCCATAGCGGCGCCGCGCACGACGTACCCCGCGCCCTCGTCGAGCCACGGCAGGCCGCACACGCCGCTGGCGGTGACCTCGTCGACCAGCTCGTGCCACGAGGGGTCGAAGCGCACGTCGTCGATGCGACTCCCGGAGCGGTCCCAGGTGGCGAGCTCGGGCGTGACCCGGTTGGCGCGGTCGGCGGCGTCGCGCAGGCGCACCGAGCCGACCGCCGTCCCGACCCGGCCCAGCAGGTCACTCCACTGCGGGTCGTCGGCGGAGGCGCCGCCGAGTCCACGGAGCGTGTGCCCGAGCCACCAGCGGGAGGAGGGATCGGCCGCCCACGAGTCGTGGTCGGCGGTCGGGGGGGCGTGGTTCGGGACGGGTCGCATCGCCCGGGGGATACCCCGCCCCTGCGGTGACCACGCCGGGTCAGGCGAGCCGGTATGGCTCGGCGGGACCTGCCGTTCGACCACCGGGGCGACCTACGCGGCGCGCAGGTCGTCCTCGTCGAAGCCCTCGGACCAGTCGATCTCGCGCTGCACCGGCGTGACGAGGTCGCTCTGTCGGCCGCGCTCGTCCGCGTAGCCGCCGCGGCTGTGGTCGACGCCGCGCGACGCGGGGCTCACCGCGGGGAGCGGGCGACGATCGGCGACGTCCTCGGGCGTGAGGCCGAACATCCACGGATCCTTGGCCAGCACCTCGATGAAGGCACGCACGACGCGCTCGTCGAACTGCCCGCCCGCGCACCGGCGGACCTCCTCGAGCGCCACGAAGGCCGGCTGGCCGCGTCGGTACGGGCGGTCGCTCGTGATGGCGTCCCACGTGTCGGCGACCGCGATGATGCGGGCACCGAGCGGGATCTGCTCGCCGACGAGGTTGTCGGGGTAGCCACGACCGTCCATCCGCTCGTGGTGGGAGCGCACGAGGGGCACGGCGGGCCGCAGCACCTGCAGCTTGGAGCAGATGCGGGCGCCCTCGGCGGGATGCACCTTCATCGCCTCGAACTCGCTGTCCGTCAGCCGGCCCGGCTTCTGCAGCACGAGGTCGGGCACCGCGATCTTGCCGATGTCGTGGAAGGTGGCGGCGTGGCGCAGCACGTCGAGCTCGCGCTGGTCGAGGCCGAGCTCCTGTCCGATGAGGATCGACACGAGCGTCACGCGCAGGCCGTGGCCGGCGGTGTAGCGGTCCTTCGCCTCGACGGCGGCGCCGAGCGCGGCGAACGTCTCGAGCGTGTTGTCGGCGAGCCGCTTCGAGGACTCCGCCAGTTCGATCGCCTGGTCGCGGGCGCGGTCGAAGGGCGCGCGGACCACGACGACGAGCAGCACGCCGAGCGCCAGGAACCCGCCGATGAGGAGCGCCGTGGTGGAGAGGTCGGGCATCGCCCCGGCGCCACCGGCCCGGCCTCGCTCGAGCCCTGCCGTCCACGCTACGCGGGTCGCGAGCACGCCGAGCAGCACGAAGGCGAGGGACGCCGCCCCGGCGGCGAGCACGCTGGCACGCAGACGCGCCACCGTGGAACGCACGGCAGGATCCTCGTCGTCGTGGTGCGGGACGCGGCGAAGCATGCAGGCCCCCATCGGCAGGACCACCCCGTTGGTTGAGCCGCCTCGAATTCGACGGCTCAGTGGGCGGGGACGGCGCCGGCGCGCGCCATCTGCAACCGCATGTAACCGAGCATCCCGATCGACACGAGCGCGAGCAGCACCGGGCTGATGTCGGTGATGAGGTAGGCGGCCGCACCGACGATGGCAGCCATGGGCAGCGTCATCACCCACGCGGTGACGATCTCGCCCACCACGGTCCACCGCACGGAGGAGAGGCGCTTGGCCGACCCGGCGCCGAGCACGCAGCCCGTGACGGTGTGCGTCGTGGAGAGCGGGAAGCCGTTGTGCTCGGCCACCTTGAGGATGGTCGCCGCCGCGACGGAGGCCGAGAATCCCTGCATGGGGCTCATCTTCACGATCTTGCCACCGAGCGTCTTGATGATCTTCCAGCCGCCCGCGTACGTCCCCAGCCCCATGGCGAGGCCGGCCGAGACCCGCACCCAGAGCGGCGGACCCGAGGTCGGCGACAGCTGGCCGGCGGCGATGAGGCCGAGCATCATCACGCCCATGGTCTTCTGGCCGTCGTTCTGTCCGTGCGTGAAGGAGAGGAAGCCGCCGGAGAGGATCTGGGCGCGCTTGAACGCGCGATTGCCCGTGCGCGGGTTGATGCCCTTGAGGGTGCGCATCAGGATGAGCATGAGCACCATGCACCCGACCAGGCCGATGGCGGGCGCGACGAGCGACGGGACGATGACCTTGCCCACGACGCCGCTGTGCTCGGGCGCGTTCCAGATCACGGGCTTGCCGGCCGCGAGCGCCGCCCCCACCAGCCCGCCGACCAGCGCGTGGGAGGAGGACGACGGGAGGCCATAGAACCACGTCACGAGGTTCCACACGATGGCCCCGGTGAGGCCCGCCAGCGCGATGTCGAGGGTCACCACGTCCTGCGTCGCAGTGATGATGCCCTTGCCGATGGTGGCGGCGATCTCCACGCCCACCATCGCTCCCGCGAAGTTGAGGATCGCGGCGTAGGCGACCGCCACCTTCGGGCTGAGCGCGCGCGTGCCGACCATCGTCGCGATGGAGTTGGCGGTGTCGTGGAAGCCGTTCGTGAAGTCGAACACGATGGCGAGCACGATGAGCATGACGAGGGTTGCGCTCATGAGGGGTACCGCCCGGCTCCTAGGAGTTCTTGACCGCGATCTGCTCGAGGATCGAGGCCGCCCGCTCGCAGGAGTCGATGGCTTCCTCCATCTGCTCGTAGATGTCCTTCCAGCAGATGATGATGGCCGGCTCGTCGTAGCAGGCGGCGAAGACTTCCTTGATGCCCGTGCGGTGCAGCTCGTCGCCGGCGTCCTCGAGCTTGTGGATGTTGATCCAGTGCATCTCCATGCGGCTCGGCTCGCTGATGTGGCCGAGCGCGGCGGTCAGCTCCTGCGTGGCGGCGACGAGGATGTCGGCCTGGCCCTTCACGCAGTTGGTGACGGCCTCGACCTGGTAGATGTCGAACATCGACGCGGCCTCGTCGACGTTGTCGATGACGTCGTCGACGTGCTTGGCCAGCTCGTAGATGTCCTCGCGGTCGTAGGGCGTGACGAAGGTGTTGGTGAGCTCCGAGACGATGGAGCGCATCACGCGGTCGCCCTCGTGCTCGAGCGACTTGATCTCGGCGGTCATGCCGGCGGTCTGGGGGTAGCCGCCGAGCATGCGCTGCATGGCGCCGGCAGTCTTGGCGGCCACGTCGCCGCCCTGGACGAGCAGGTCGTCGAACTTCGTGTTCTTGGGAACGAGCGAGAACGCCATGTGGGACCTCGGGGAGCCGGCTCTGGACGCGGTCCGGGCCGCGACGCGCGCAGTATCGCAACGCCATGTGAAGGTTCCGTGAAGCGTGACGCAGCCGCCGGACACGTGCGAGCGTCGAATCGACCGGAAACCCCATGAAACGGGCGGTCGGTGGGCGACGACGATCAGGTGTGGATGGAGACGGGACTTCTCAGCAGCAGCAGGGTGGGCGCATGCCCACCGGAGACGGCGTGGACGGGGCCGACCGACCGGACGGGGGCTCGCCCTTCTTCTGGCGCGTCGCCAGCGGCGTGATGTATGCGGAGATGCCGCTCACGCGCTCCATCCGCCCGCCGCTCCTGTCCGAGTGGGAATCGGAGCGGGTCACGCAGTTCTCCAACCGCGAGCGCCGTGGTCGGTGGCTCGCCGGCCGCGCACTGGCGAAGGTGCTCGTGAAGGAGCGCCTCGGGCTGCCCGGAATCGTGGAGATCCGCGAGGGCGCAGACGGCGAGCCGCTCGTGTACTCGGGCGGCTTCCCGATGAGCGACGTGTGGCTCGGCATCACGGTGCGCCACGACCGGGTGTCGTGCGTGCTCGCGGATCGACCTGTCTCGCTCGAGGTGCGCAAGGTGTCGACGGCCGAGGCCGAACTGGTCGACGGGTTCGTGGCCCGCGGCGAGCAGCGCGCCCTTCGCCGCCTGCTGGGATCGGCGACCGCTGCGCGCAGCGCGGCGTGGGCCATCAAGGAAGCGGCGCAGCGCGCGACGCGGACCCGGGCCCACGGTGGGCTGGAACTGCGCGAGGTTCGCATCGACCCGACGCTCGGGGTCCAGGTGGGCGACGACGCCGACCTCGACGTGCTGGCGCTGCGGTACACGGACGAGGTTGCCGTGGCCATCGTCGGCCGGTTCCTGCTGGAGGAGCGGCGCACGGTGCGCATCGTCCTCGACGAGGTGCCGCCGGCGGAGCAGCCCGCGCCCGTGCCGACGAGGTCGATGCCACGCCTCGGTGCGGCGATCGAGCGGTCGATGCTGCGGGCTCGCCGCATCGCCGAGGCCCGCGTCCGCTGGCAGGGTCGGGCGCTCGACGCCTGATTCGGTGCGGGAACCGAACCGGCCACCGCGTGGCCCGTTCGTACGATTTCGCGTCGGATCTGGCGGTTGACCGTCGTCGGATCCCGGCCTACCTTGGACGCATGGATCCCCGCGCCCTCGCTCAGCCCGTCGCCTCCGTCTCCAACCTCGTCCCCGTCTGGGAGGACGCGGACGGCGGAGGAACGTACGAGCCCGCCGAGGTCGCCGAGGTGGCGGTCGTGGTCGAGCAGGCCGTGCACGCCGACCTGACGGCGATCCCGCCGCGGCACGTGTCGCCGCCCGAGCACTTCGACGCTGCCGAGCCCGCCCCGGCGCAGAGTGCCTTCTCCTACGAGCTGCTGGCGAACGCCCCGGGGGCGCACGCACTCGACGTGATGCCGCCCGTCGACTACGACGCGCTGCGTCGACGCGACATCGCGCGCGAGCTGCTGCGTGCCCGCCTCGTCGCCGCGGCCGAGCAGCGCGAGCACCGCAGCGCCTACGAGATCGTCTTCATCCTGCTCGCCACGGCGGTGGCCGTGCTGCTGGCGGCGCCGCCGCTCGTGCAGGTGCTGCTCGCAGCCCGCGGCATCCAGGCCTGAGCACACCACCGTGCCCGCCGGACGCCCCCGACCACGACGACCTCGGTTCCCCCACTTCCCGGCCGGGCACCGCGCCGGGCTCGGCCTCGTCGCAGCGATGGCGTTCGCCGCGCTGCTCGCCGCCGGCATCCCCGGCGTCGCGGGTGGCAACGAGGCCTCGGGGGAGTGGATGGACCTGCGCCTGCGGACGCAGCTGCGGCTCGACGAGGTGGTCATCGTCGGCACGGGCGGTGCGGGCGAGGATCGCGACCTCGTGCGCGAGGTGCAGCAGGGCAAGGTCGACGCGCTCGTCCGGCCCGAGGGCCCGGGTGACGCCGCTGCGGCGCACGTGACGACGCGGATCGACTTCCGCGCGCTCGCGTTGCGCGAGGCGCGGCGTGCGGGGATCCGCCGACCGATCCTGTTCGTCCGTCAGATCGCGGCCGAGAGCGGCATGCAGCCGTGCGCCACGAGCGGGGCCGGCGCCATCGGCATCGCGCAGATCATGCCCGGCACGGCGCGCGGCTGGGGCGTGGATCCGTGGATCCCGGAGGACGCGCTGCGCGCCGCGGCCCAGCACATGGCGCGCTACGAGCGCCAGCTCGGCTCGTACCGCCTCGCACTGGCCGCCTACAACGCGGGGCCGGGCGCGGTGCAGCAGTTCGGCGGCATGCCGCCCTACGCGGAGACGCGCGAGTACGTGCGCCGGATCAGCGACCTGAGCTACCCGTTGCCGGGCATGCGCCAGGTCTTCACGCCGCCGCGCCAGTACTCGGCCGGGTTCCGGGTGCGCCTGGGCGCGCTCATGCTCGACGTGCGGCGCCATGGCGGCAAGCTCGCGGTGGAGGAGGGCTGGCGCAGCTACGACGAATCGCTGCGCATCTGGAAGGTGGCCAAGCAGCGCCGCGGCGGTTGGGAGCGCGCGACGAAGTGGGCGGCGCCGCCCGGCTGCTCCAACCACACGCGCGGCCTGGCGGCGGACCTGCTCGGATCGAAGCACAGCATCCAGCTGGCGCACGACCTCGCGGGTCGGCACGGGCTCGTCTTCCCGATGGGCCACGAGCCCTGGCACGTCGAGCGGGCCGGCATCGAGACGCAGAGCGGCTGAGCGGTCAGGCCGTGCCGGCGACCGCGTCGTCGGCCCGGCTGGCGTAGGCGCGCTCGAGGGACCTGCGCACCGTGTCGAGCAGGCGCTCGCGGGCCGCCTCCGCCTCCTCGGGTGAGGGCGTCCGCGCGGTGTCGTCCTCGTCCTCGTCCTCGTCCTCGATGACGTCGCCGAGGGAGGGCGCCGGGATGCGCGCCGGAAGCAGCCCGACCGCGTCGCACACGCGTGCGAGCACCTGCGCCTCGCGCGGGTGCGCTCCCTGGTCGGCGGCAGCCACGCGCGTGAGCTCGGTCACGAGGAGTCGCGCCAGGGCGGGCTGCGTCGCGAGCTCGGAGATCGGCCCGAGCAGCCCCGCGACGTCGGGCGGCGCGGCGAGGGCGGCGTGCGCGGCCTCGACGAGGCGTGCGTGCTCCTCGCGCGGCAACGAGACCCGGTCGACGACCTGCTCGACCAGGCGCCGCTCTTCGGCGTCGATGTGGCCGTCCGCCGCCGCCATCGCCACCAGCAGCTGCACGCGCAGGTGTGCGAGCTCGTAGCTCCACCCGGGGCGGGCGCCCTCGCCGGCCTGGCGCGACCGGCGGCGCTGGACAAGGTTGGGCGGGGGTGGGGGCATGCGGCGCGTCTGCTTCATGGTCGGCGACATCGGCGCCCCGCTGGCGGGTCTGGAGTGGTGTGCGTTCGGCTGGGCGTCGTGGGCCATCGCCGGGGGAGCGCGGCCCGCGTCGCGATCGTGGCGGGCACGCCCGACCCGGCACGGGCGATCATGGGTGCGTGCTGCCAGCCTCGCTCCAGATCCCCGCGTTCCGCCGCCTGCTCGCTGCATCGACGTTGTCGATCGTCGGCTCGCTCATGACCTTCGTGGTGCTTCCGGTGGTCGTCTGGCGCGAGACGGGGTCGTCGACGACGTTCGCCTTCGTCCTCTCCGGTGGCGCGCTGGGGATGCTCGTCGCGCTGCCGTTCGGTGGGGTGATCGCCGATCGGTTCGACCGACGCCGGGTCATGCTCTGCGGCGATGCCACGTCCGCCCTCGTCATGGGCTGCACCTTCGCGGCCGTGGAACTGCGCCTGTGGTGGACGCTCCCGGCGATCTCCCTCGTGCAGACCTTCCTCGGGTCGCTCTTCGTCTCGGCGGGCCCCGCCCTGCGCCGGGACGTGTTGGCGGAGGACGCGCGGACGGAGGGCAACGCGCTGTTCATGGCCGGCATGTCGACCGCCAACCTGGTCGGGCCGCTGCTCGGCGGCGCCCTGTACGCCACAGCCGGGTTCGGTGCCGTCGTGGCGGTCGACCTCGCGACGTTCGTCGCGTCCTTCCTGCTCGTGCTCGGCGTGCGGGTCCCCCCGGGGCTCGGTGTCGCCGCGCGGCCCGAGCGTGGCGAGTCGGGGTTGCGGAACGCCATGCGCCAGACGCGTGTGGACATCGCGGCCGGGATCGACGTGGCGCGGCGCGACCCCTACCTGCGCTGCGAGGTCGCCGCGTGCCTCGCGGGCGGTGCGGCAAACGGGCTCATGCTGGTGGCGGTTGTGCCGTGGCTCGACGACGTGCTCGGCCTCTCGCCGTCGCTCTGGGGGATCGCGATCTCGGTGATGGGGGGTGCCGGTGTCGCGGGTTCGCTCGCGGTCGCGCGCCTCGGTGAGCGTGTCTCGACCGAACGGCTCATGTCACTCGGCGCCGTGTGCTTCGGTGCGGGTGCGCTGTGCTTCCTGGGCACGCCGTCGGTGGCTCGCATCATGGTGGCCTTCACCCTGATCGGCCTGACCAACACGGCGATCAACGTCGCCGCCGGCACTGCGACGCAGCGGCGCGTCGCCGCATCGCACCAGGGGCGGATCGGCTCGCTCACGACGTGCGCGCACCAGGCGACCCAGCTCGTGGCGACACTCCTCGCCGGCCTCCTGCTGGAGCGGGTCGGAGTCAGTGCGGCGATGACCGCATCCGTGGTGGGGTTCGTCGTCGCGGCGACCATGCACTGGCGTGCCGCGCGGGCGCTGCGGATCGCGCCGACCACCTTCACCGAGGCGCAGCTCGCGCTCAGCGCATGAGCGAGCCCTCGCCGACGATCGACAGCACGTGCTCCGGCGCGTGGCCGAGCACCCAGTAGCGCTCGAAGTCCTCGTCCTTCCAGCCGGCCTCGCGCAGGATGTCCTCGTCGGTCAGCTGCCGCCCCGAGCACTCGCCGGGTGGGCGCGAGAACAGCTCCGACACGGCGTCGGCGATGATCTCGGGCGTTCGGTACTGCGACTCGTCGCCCATCCCGTTCACCCGCACGGCCGCGGTGTCGATCATCGTCACGGGCCAGATCGAGTTGCCCGCGACGTTGTCGCCACGGTGCTCCTCCGCCACGGCCATGGCGATGCGCGTCATCCCGAGCTTGGTCACCATGTAGGGCGCCATGCCGGGGGAGGGGTCGGTGTGCAGCGGCGGGGAGAAGTTGAGCACGTGCCCGAACTGCTGCTCGACCATGTGCGGAAGCGTGAAGTGCGCCGTGACGTGCGCCGCGCGGACGTTGACCTGGTACATGAGGTCGAATCGCTTGGGCGGCACGGTCATGATCGGCCCGAGGAAGATCGCACCGGCGTTGTTGAACAGGTAGTCGATGCGCCCGTGCTCGGCCTTGGCGTGGGCGACCATCGCCTCGACGTTGTCGGCGTCGCGCACGTCGAGCTGGAAGTACGAGGCCGTGCCGCCGTCGGCGCGGATCGCCTCGACGCAGTCGACGATCGTGCCCGGGAGGGTGGCGTGGGGCTCGACCGACTTGGCGGCGACCACGACGGCGGCACCCTCGGCGGCGAGGCGGCGGGCGACGGACCGGCCGATGCCGCGGCTCGCGCCCGTGATGATCGCGACACGCCCCTCGTGGCGGCCGGGCGTGGGCGTGCCCATGTGGTCGGGGGTGCTCGGCTGGGTCATCCTGATCCTCCTCGTGGGACGTGTCGCGGTGCAGGCTACCGGGTGTCGGCGGATCGATCGGGCGAACTGTTTTGATGAAGGGACGACATGGGCAGCACCCACCCATGGTTTCCCCCCACACACCTTCCCACCTCGCCCTCCGATCCGGCGGCGGAGTCACCCTGCGGCTCTTCGCGGCCCTGCGCGTCCCCGTCGAGCCGGCGGCGATCATCGCGGACGTTGCCGACGCCCTGGCCAGCCGCACGGAGGGCGCCCGACCTGTCGACCAGCGCCACCTGCACGTGACGTGGGCCTTCCTCGGCGACGTCGCCGAGGAGGTCGTGCCGGCTGTGGCGAGCGCCTTCGAGGCAGCCGCGTTCGACGTGCCCGGGCCGACGCAGTGCGCGGTGACGCGCGTCGTGCCGATGGCGGAGCGGCGGGTGCTCGCCCTGGAGGTGGAGCTCGACCTGCTCGCCACGCTGGACGCGGCGCGCGACCGGTTCCTCGACGCCGTCGCCCCGTACGCGCCGGACCTCGACGAGCGCGGATGGCGCCCGCACGTGTCGATCGTGCGCTCCACCGACGGGCGACCCCTGCCGGCGGACCTGTTCGGCGGGTCCTACCCCGCGCCGGCCGCCCGATGGGTCGTGCCGGAGCTCGGCCTGTTCGCGTCGCTGCCGGGCCCGAGCGGGCACCAGCACCGAGCCCTGCACGCCGTCCCGTTCGGCGTGCCGGTGTCCCCGAGCTGACGCGGGGGGCCCGACCGGACTCGACTGGAGTGATGCTCCCGCCGATGGATGGTCGTGGCACCGACGACGGCGCACCCGTACCCGTACGTGCACGCGCGATGGCGCGCGCGGTCGTGCGCCCGGATGCGGGTCGTCCGCGGCCTGTCGGCCACCGTGCTCTGCCTCGTCCTGCTCGTGCTCGTACCGGTCCGTCCGGCTGCCGCCGCCCTGGTGATCGACACGTCCGGCTGCCCGGCCGGCAACCTGCAGCAGCAGTCGCTCCTGGCGCCTTCGTCGCCGATCACCGCAGCGTGCTCGGTCGGGTTCGGCGAGTCGACGGGCACCGCCCAGCTGCGCGTCTACCGGCAGGACCCGACGGCGTCGTCCGCGATGGCCGGCGTGCCGGACTACCAACCGGGCGTGGCCGACTGGGGCGCGGGCCGCAACGCCTTCGGCGCCTGCCTGAACTCGGCCAACGCGTCCGCGACCCCGACGTGGACCGCTGACACGACCGCCGGCTGCACCGCGACCAACACGGACCCGTGGAGGTCGATCCCGGCGTCGAGCGCGTCGGGGGCGGTTGCCGACTCCGCCTGGCTCGCCACGAACGCGACCGTCGACCTGCGCTTCGGCACACACAACTCGTCCCTGTCGGCCGGCTCCTACAGCGCGCCGATCACGATCGAGGTCATCACGACGTCGATCAACAGCGCGCCGACGACACCAACCCCGCAGGCACCGTCGTCCGGTGCCCTCGTGACGTCGACCACGCCCACCCTGCAGGCGAGCTTCGCGGACCCGGACGGCGCAGACACCGGCCGGCTCAACTTCCGCCTCGACACGACTGCGGCGTGCGATGCCACGCCGATCCAGTCCGGCACCAGCTCCAGCACGACCCTGGCGCCTGGCGCGACGGGCAGCTGGACCGTCGGCACCCCGCTGACGCCCGGCACGACGTACTACTGGTGCGTGGAAGGCGAGGATGCCTCGGGATCCCACTCCGCCGCGTGGACCGTGAGCCGCAGCTTCACGGTGAACGGCCCGCCGACGGCCGCGACGCTCGTCTCGCCGGCCGACGGATCCTTCGCCGTCACGACCACGCCGCGGCTCGACGCCGTCTTCAACGACGCCGACCCCGGTGACAGCGGGCAGCTGAACTTCCGGCTCGACACGACCGATGCCTGCGACGCCACGCCCGTGCAGTCCGGCACGAGCAGCGTGACGACGCTCGCGAACGGAGCCACCGGGACGTGGTCGCCCACGGCGCTCACGCCCGGCACCGCCTACTACTGGTGCGTCCAGGGGCAGGACGCGAACGGTGTGACCGGGCCGTGGTCGATGAGCCGCGCCGTCGCGGTGAAGGCTGCTCCGTCCCTCATCTGGGCGACGGGGTTCGAGCCCGGAGCCGCGAGCGCGAACGGAGGCGGGCTCTCCGCCGGCACGAACGGCCTCGGCCAGAACGTCGCCGGCGGACGCAATGGAGCCCGGTCCCTGCGATTCGACACGACCGGCACGCCGGGCAACGGGTGGTACAGCAGCAAGCTGCTGCCGGCGGGCACGAAGGTGCTCGTCCAGCGGTACGCCGTCAAGGTCACCGCCGCGCCCTCGCGCGACATCGCGATCACCGAGGTGTGCGACAGCGGTCCTGTCTGCAGCGGCGAGGTGGTGCTGCGCACCGACATGACCATCGATTTCTGCTGGCAGGACGGTCACGCCGTCTGCACCGGAATCCCGTCGACGACGCTCGCGCTCGGGTCGTGGCACCTGATCGAGACGCGGTTCGACATGACGACGCCGACGGCCTGGACCGCCGCCCTCCGCGTGGACGGCGTCGCACAGGCGACCCCGCCCACCTACAACGGGGGCGCCGCCTACGTGCCGGCGACGATCGACATGGGGATGAATGACGGGGCGAACGTCGTGGGGGCGTACGCCTTCGACGACTGGGCGATCTCGACGACCGCGGCCGACTACCCGCTCGGCGACGGGCGTGTCCTGGGCTACGTCCCGAGCGGGACCGGTGCGCACACGAACCCGGCGAGCTTCGGATTCTCGACGAACGGCGGCGGCGCATTCACGGCGCTCGGTGCCGGGGACGTCAGTGCCAGCCCCGGTTCGGCCGCGTACCTCGACGAGTGGCCGGCCGCCCTCGACGCCAACCTGGTGCGCCAGACCAGCACGAGCGGGACGCTGCGCTACGAGGTGGCCGACACGACGGAGGTCAACTCGCCCAACGGCGTGAGCGTGGTCGGCGCGCACCGCGAGGCGGCGGCGGGCAGCAACGACGTGCTGGTCGGCGCCGAGAGCCGCGGGGCGCCGCTCGCGGGCTACACGGCGAACCCCGGCAACGGCACGACCGCGGGCTACTACTGGAGCGGGATGCTCGCCCGTCCCGGCGGGTGGATGGCCAAGGAGCTCAACGACCTCGTGCTCACGCTGGGGTCGAGCACCGTCACGGTGGCCCCGTGGACCGATGCGCTCATGGTCGAGGCGGACTTCCCAGTATCGACGGCGCCGACGGCGACCCCGGTCAGCCCCTCGGCCGGCCGCACCGTGGGCACGAACCCGACGCTGGTGGCGACGTTCACCGACCCCGACTTCGGCCAGACCGGCCAGGTCAGGTTCGAGCTGTGCACGGTCTCCGTGCTGCCCGCCCAGACGTGCACGCAGGCTGGGGGGACCCCGGTGTGGGCCGGGGCGTCCGCGGCCGGGCTCGCGCCTGGATCCAACGGCAGCTGGGTCGTCCCGACGTTGACGGTGGGACAGACGTACCACTGGCGTGCCCGAGCCGTGGACTCGCTCGGGGTCAGCGGGCCGTGGAGCGCGACGCGCAGCTTCACGACCGCCGGGGTGACGGTGATCGGCCGGACGACGGCAGGCGTGACCGCCGCCGCCATCACCGTCACCGTGCCCGCGGGCACCCAGGCGGGCGACGTGATGGTCGCACAGCTGGCGCACGACACGAACACGGTCACCATCACGCCGCCCGCCGGGTGGGTGTCCGTGGGGAGCATCGCCAACGCCACCTCGGGCACGCGCCTCGACGCGTACGTGCGCGTGGTCACCGGCACAGAACCGGTGAGCTACACCTGGGCCTACAGCGGGAGCGCCGACATCGCCGCTGCCATCGCGACGTTCACCTCCGTCGACACCGCAGCGCCGGTGCAGGTGGCTGCCACGGCGAGCGGGGCCGCCGCGCTCTCCGCGGTGGCGCCGTCGGTGACCCCGGTCGTCGGCAACTCGGCGCTCCTCACGCTGTACGCCGCGGACAACGCCGCGAACGGGACGCCTCCGGGCGGGATGGTCGAGCAGTGGGACACGAGCCCCACGCCGGCCAGCATCGGCATCATCGCCAACCTGCAGACCGGCCTGCCCGCGAGCGCGACCGGCACGCGGACGGAGACGCTGAGCGCCAGTGTCGCCTGGGGCGCCATCAGCCTCGCCCTGCGGCCGCAGCCCTGAGCCGCAGGGCGGCACCCGCCGCCCGGCGGTAGGGTCCGGGGCATGCGGATCGCCCTGTGCCAGCTCAATCCAACCGTCGGCGACGTGGACGGCAACGCTGCGCTCGTCGTGGACGCCGCGCGGCGCGCGCACGCCGCCGGCGCAGACCTCGCGGTGTTCCCCGAGCAGGTGCTGTCGGGGTACCCCGCGGAGGACCTGTGGCTGAAGCGCCACTTCCTGGAGCGGTGCCGGTCGGCGCTCGAGCGGCTCGCGCCCGAGCTGCCGCTGCCGTGCCTCGTCGGGTACCCCGAGCACGTGGACGGGAGCACGTTCAACGCCGCGGCGTACGTGGTCGGAGGTGCGGTCGCGGCGACCTATCGCAAGCAGCACCTCCCCAACTACGCGGTGTTCGACGAGCACCGCTGGTTCGTGTCCGACGACGAGGCGCTCGTGGTCGAGGTGCCGGTCGCGGAGGGTGAGCCCGTCGCGGTCGGCGTGACCATCTGCGAGGACGCATGGGTCGAGCGCGGCCCCGTGGTGCAGGCCGCCGGACGCGGTGCGCAGGTCGTGGTCAACCTGTCCGCGTCGCCGTGGCGGCTGGACCGCACCCGCGACCGCGAGCGGATCGTGTCGGACCGTGCGCGCGAGGCCGGGGTGTGGTTCGCGCTGTGCAACCAGGCGTGCGGTCAGGACGAGCTGGTGTTCGACGGGCACTCGCTCGCCGCGGCGCCCGACGGCACGGTGGTGGCACGCGGCGCCGAGTTCGCGGAGGACCTGGTGGTCGTCGAGGTCGGCCAGGGTGCGCCGGTGGAGCCGGCACCCGTTCGCGAGCTGCAGGGCCTCGACGCGGAGGCGTGGGCGGGCCTGAGCCTCGGGTTGGCGGACTACGTGCGCAAGAACGGGTTCCGCAGCGTCATCCTCGGCCTCTCGGGCGGCATCGACAGCGGGCTGGTGCTCGCACTCGCGGTGGACGCGCTCGGCGCCGATCGCGTCCACGCCGTGACGATGCCCTCGCGGTTCTCCAGCAGCGGCACGCTCGGGGACGCACACGCGCAGGCGCAGCGCCTGGGCGTGCACATCCACGAGGTGGCGATCGAGCCGATCGTGCAGGCGTTCGATGCTGCGCTCGCCGGGCCGTTCGGCGGCGCGCCGCGCGACGTGACGGAGGAGAACCTCCAGGCGCGCGTGCGCGGGACGCTGCTCATGGCCTTCTCCAACAAGCAGGGCCACCTCGTGCTCGCCACGGGCAACAAGAGCGAGCTGTCGGTGGGATACGCGACGCTGTACGGCGACATGAACGGCGGGTTCGCCCCGCTCAAGGACGTGTTCAAGACCCGGGTCTTCCGACTGGCGCGGTGGCGCAACGACGTGGCGGCTGCTGCGGGGGAGGACCCGGTGGTGCCGCCGAGCGTGATCGACCGCCCGCCGTCCGCGGAGCTGAGCGAGGACCAGCGCGACAGCGACTCGCTGCCCGACTACGACACGCTCGACGGCATCCTGTCTCGGCTCGTGGACGAGGACGACGGGGTCGAGGACGTGGTCGCGGCCGGGTTCGACGCGGACGTCGTGGCTCGCATCCAGCGGATGGTGGACCGGGCGGAGTACAAGCGCCGGCAGGCGCCGCCCGGGGTGCGGGTGACCGACAAGGCCTTCGGACGCGACCGCCGCGTGCCCATCACCAATGCCTTCGACGGACGCGCCGCCGCTGCCGCCCTCACCGCCGCCCCCTCCCCACTATGAGGTAGATCGGCCCCCTCAGCGGGACTGACACCGGAACGGTCGCTCGCGCCAGCGCAGACGGTCAGCGACGTTCCCGCCAGATCGAGGATCGCCTCATTCACGAAGCGAGGAATCGCGCGACGGCATCCATCGTGCCGCGCAGGTCGCGCCACAGCGACGTGGACGGCAGTCGCAGCGTGTCGATGCGGCGCCCTCGGTGGCGCGCGTCGATCTCCGCGTCCCGCGCCTTCGCCGCGTCGGTGTCGTGGTCGCCTCCATCGATCTCGATGACCTTGCGCAGGCCCGGGTAGGCGAAGTCGGGCTCCACGTCCGGCAACCCGGTCACCCCGCGGACGTTCACGGCCGGCTCCGGCAGCTGATACCGCTCGGAACCGAGCACGAACAGGTCCTCCGACCCACTGCGCGTGCCTGCGCTCCCGGCGTCCCACCCGCCCAGGGCGCCGCGAACGACCCCGTTGCCGGGACCGCGGTAGAAGTCACCTGTGAGGAACCGGAGGTACTCGATGTCGAGGAGCCCGAGCCGGTCCGCGCTGCGCATGACGAACGTGATCTGGTGGCGGGTCGCAGCGGTGCCCATGTGGTGGCACGTGCGTGTCATCGAGAGCATCCGCTTGCCCTGGAACGCGATGACGTCCCGCTCGGGGAGCGCGGCCGTCTGGTGGAACATGAAATCGGGGTGGTCCCCGCGGTTGTGCCTGCTCGTGGAGATGAAGTGAAGCCTGCGGTCGGTCGATCGGTCCCAGCCAACCTGCAGGCGCCGACGTGCTCGACGCGATCGCGCATCCCGGTCCTCCAACCCGCAGGCCCAAGCGGAGGCACGCCTCCTCGTCGTGTGCCAACGCCCCCGGCACGAACACGCCCGAGAACGGTCGACCGAGGGTACCCCACGCGACACGGCGAGAGAGGCACGAGGAACTGATCCCCACGGCCCGAGCCTGCTCGAGGTCGAAGACGTTGTCATTGTCACGGAAGAGCCGTGCGATGCGCGCGTCGATCGAATCGAAGTCCATCGACCGATCATGGGAGATGACATGTGTCGTAAGACGCGCGCTCTGTGCCGGATGTGTGACAACCCGACGATCCACGACGAGGACGACGCCGACCATCCCGGTGTGTGGCCCGCTCAGGGGGCCGATCTACCTCATACTCGGGAGAGGAGTGGGGTCAGCGGGAGGTGACGGGCTCGGTGCGGCCGCTCGCGACGGAGGCGTAGCTGGCCAGCACCACGTCGCTTGCGTGGATCCCCTCCGCGAGTGACACGGGCGAGGGCCCGCCGTCGCGGGCGAAATCGAGGAAGGCGCGCACCATCGCGAGGGTCATGTCGTCGTCGGAGTAGCCGACGTGCCGCAGCTTGCCGGCGCCGTCGTCGTAGTGGTCCAGGTGCGTTGCCATGGGGTCGAGCCGGATGCGCCCGCCCGTGCCGACGATCTCGAGCCACACGTCGCCCCACGTCTGGAAGCTCTCGGGCCGCGACCACGACGAGTCGATGCTCGCGAACAGGCCCGACTCGAAGTCGAGCGTCACCACGCCGCAGTCCTCGACGTCGTTCTCCGGGTGCATCACCCGGGTCGCGCGCGCGTACGCGCGAGACACGCGGTCGCCCGTGAGCCAGCACAGCGCGTCGGACAGGTGCACGACGTGGTCCTGCAGCGCCCCACCGCCCGCGTCGTCGCGGCGCCCGAACCAGCCGCCGGGGAACTGCCCGTGGTTCGTGCCGCGGGCAGCGAGCGGCGTGCCGATCACGCCCGCCTCGATCGCCTCGCGCGCGCGCCGCACCGATCCGCCGAACCGGATCGGGAGCGCCACCATGACGAGCGCCGGGTCGGCCCCCGCCACGAGGCGCACGAGTTCCTCGGCGTCGGCAGCCACGGGCTTCTCCGACAGGACGGGGCGGCCCGCCGCGCAGGCCGCGAGCGTGTCGTCGACCCGTTCGCGGTTCGTGCCCGCGACGATGACGGCGTCGCACTGCTCGAGCAGCTCGTCGCGATCCACGATCGGCGTGCGCGACCACGCG
>JAOPYS010000071.1 GCA_025964465.1 Thermoleophilia bacterium | reverse complement strand
GTCGCCCGGGCAGGGTCGTCGAGCTCGTCGGCGGCGCGCTCGAGGACCCATGCGGCGATCGCGCCCACCAGCTGCTCGCCGCGCGCGGTGCCCGGGTCGACGGGCTGGACCGTGACCCGCGGGTGGGGCACGGCCGACGCGATGCGCTCGGCCACGCGGGCGGCGCGTGCGCCGAGCACGCACACAGCGGTGGAATCCGCCAGCACTGCTGCGACCGCGCCACCGGCAGCTGGGACGACGCCTGGGGCCCGGGCGTCCACCACGGCGACGGCGTCGGTCCACGGCGTGGCGCCCGCGGCGACGAGGGAGGCCGAGACCTGCGCGAGGGCGCGCTCGGCGGCCTGTCGCAGCGGGCCGGACACGACGAGCACGGGGCGCTCGCCGGCAGGCGTCGTGGCGGCGATGGCACGGTGGGCGGCGACGAGCCCGGCCGCCTCCGCGGCCTCCGCGACCGTGGCGTGCGGCGCCTCGGACCGCTGGTGTGCGTCGAGCTCGGCGGCCTCGACGGGGGAGCGGTCGGCGCGCACGCGGATGGCGCCACGCAGGCCGAGTGCCCGCTCACGGATGACCACGAGGGCCGGTCGTCCCGCGGCGACGCTCGCCACGAATGCCGCGTCGATGGCCCGCGCGATGCCAACGGCCGTGGGCTCCGGGTCGATCACCAGCGCATCCTCGATGCGCGCCGCGTCGTCGTCGAAGCAGAACCCGACGATCCCGCCGGACGCCGCGATGGCGAGGAACTGCTCGAGCGCGGGGCGCAGGCCACGTCGCCCGGCGAAGACCACGGCGCCGCGGGGCGGGTGCCCGGTGATGCCACCGGAGGGCGCCGCGATGATCGGTTCGAGGGCGGCGAGCGAGCGCAGGCGGCGCAGCACGACGCCGCGCGGCACGAGGATCCGCTCGCGCGCATCGTCGATCGCGGCGTCGATCGGCGTCGGCCGATCGCGCCAGGAGCTGACCACGTAACCCACGCCGTTCTCCAGCAGGGCCCGCAGTACGACCACGCCGAGGTCGCCCACGACGAGGGGTGCCTCGTCCGGGGCCGTCTCCGGCGTCGTCCTGTGCTCCGCAGTCGGGAGCATCGTTTCCTCCATCTCCGCCGTGCCCTCGGCCGGTCCTGGCCGCGACACGCATCCTCACCGCTCTATCGTGGCGATGCGCCGCCGACGTTGCAGATGCGGCCACCCGCTGGCCCAGCGCTCCGTCGTGCGCACTGCCCCGGGCCCTCCTCCACCCGCGCTTCCGCGCACGCGCCCGTGCCCGCGCTCGCGCGTGGCCCCCCTTCGACGGCCTGCCACCAGGGCCCGTGCGATTCGTGGTTTCCAGATCTCGGGATCCGTCGTACGGTGGTCGCAGGGAACGACTGCGAGCCCTCCGAGACCACGCCGACCTGGACACGTCGGCCTCCGGGACCCGCAGCTGGGACATCACGGACGAAACGGATCTGACGATGCGACTGCGACGGCTTTCACTGCTCCTGATTGCGGCAGCCATGGCGAGCACGATGCTCATCACGCCTGGCTCTGCCTCAGCGGCCCAGGAGTACGGCTCCACCAACAAGTGGCCCTGGTCGGGTTACTGGTGGCCGATGCTCGAGAACGGCTACAACCTCTACGCCAACAACGGCCCCATGCAGAAGTACGACCAGTACCTGCAGGCGACCGGCCAGGCGGGCGGCGCCCAGGCCTGGGAGAAGGCGAACCACTACACCAACGACAAGGCCAACTCGTGGTGGGGCCACTGCCACGCCTGGGCATCGGCGGCGATCCTTGCTCCGGAGCCGGCCGCGGTGACCAAGAACGGCGTCTCGTTCAACACGAACGACGTGAAGGGCCTGACGACCGCGCTCTACTACGAGCCGACGTTCAACTGGCTCAGCGGCAACCGCGTGGACGCTGCAGACGACAAGTCGTCGGCCGCCTACCAGGACATCGCCCCGGCGTGGATGGACTACCTGCTGCGCTACTACGTTCGCTACTACAAGTACCCGTTCATCATGGACGTGAATGCGGACTCGCAGGTCTGGAACTACCCGGTGTTCGCCTACCAGCGCAACAGCACCCAGTACGCGGGTGGCATCGAGGACGTCACGACCACGGTCTGGTACTCGAGCCCCGACTGGAACACCACGGGCACGAAGTACTTCTCCAAGACCTACACGTACCGCCTGCAGAGCGGCACGCTCGGTCAGTGGAGCGGCACCAGCGTGAACGACCACCCGGACTTCGCCTGGGTGCCGACGGGCAAGCGACCCGGCGCGGGGACCAACCCCTACGTCACGGAGAAGAACGTCGAGGCCATCACCGGCCTGGACGTCTGATCCTCGCTGGGACAAGCAGTGACGGCCACGGGCCTCGCATCCGCGCTCAAGCGGAGGCGGGGCCCGTGCCGATGGGGGGGCCATGCGCAACCTGAACGCCCGAATCGTCGTGTCCGTCCTCACCTTCGTGGTGGCCCTCGGCGGAGCCCTCGTCGTCCTGTCGATGCGCGACGGTGACGGTGATGGCGCGTCGGGCACCGGCAGCGGCTCGAAGGACCGTGGTGGCGCGGCGACCAGCGCGATCTGGGCCGTGGGCGACCACTGGACCGTGAAGGTGCGCCAGGACGCGGGTGCGATCACCCCCGACGGCGACCACAGCGTCGCGCTCATCCCCTTCCAGTTCGACGTGACCGGAGCACCCAAGGCGGCGGGGGACACGTGGAAGGTCCACGTCGCGCAGGACGGCGCGGAGGGCCCGTTCGCCAAGGGCTGGCGCCTCGAGTACTCGGAGAAGGGCGGCCAGATGCGCCTCCTGCGCGTGGCGGTCGGCGACGAGCCGCCGCTCGAGGCCGAGCTCGCCAGCATCGTGCTCGGCCCGCAGTTCCCCTATGAGGTCAGCTACCGGGCGCATCCGAAGAACGCCACGATCGACGCGGCGCGCCTCGTGAAGCGCGCGGCGCTCCCGCCCACGGCCCAGCCGGGTGGCGGCAAGGACCACACGGGCGCCACGCCGCCCGCGACCGCACCGCCACTGCCGGGCGCCGGCGCCGCAACCCCCGGCGCCGCACCTGCCGCCGGCCGCGGCTGACGCAAAACACCCTGCACGAAGGTAGGATCGGACGCATGTCCGACTTTCCCGATCGCAACCTGGCCATGGAACTCGTGCGCGTCACCGAGGCCGCCGCACTCGCGGCAGCGCGGTGGGTGGGACGCGGTGACAAGAAGGCCGCCGACGGCGCCGCCGTCGACGCCATGCGCTCCATGCTCGGACGCATCGAGATGGACGGGCTCGTGGTGATCGGCGAGGGCGAGAAGGACGACGCGCCCATGCTGTTCAACGGCGAGCGCATCGGCACGGGCGAGCCGCCGGAGTGCGACGTCGCCGTCGACCCGCTCGAGGGCACGACGCTCTGCGCCAAGGGCATGCCCAACGCCATCGCCGTGATCGCGCTCGCCGAGCGGGGCGCGATGTTCGACCCCGGCCCGTGCTTCTACATGGAGAAGCTCGTCACCGACAACGAGGCGGCGATGGCGATCGACATCGACCGCCCGATCGAGGACAACGTCCGCGCGGTCGCCTCCGCCAAGGGCAAGCCGGTGCACGAGTGCACGGTGCTGATGCTCGACCGCCAGCGCCACGCCGACGCCAAGCGCCGCGTCCGCGAGACGGGTGCGCGCATCCGCCTGATCAGCGACGGCGACGTGGCCGGCGCGATGACGGCGGCTCGCGAGGGCAGCGCCATCGACCTGCTGTACGGCATCGGCGGCACGCCGGAAGGTGTGCTGGCCGCGGCTGCCATCCGCTGCCTCGGCGGCGAGATCCAGGCGCGCCTCGCCCCGCAGTCGGACGAGGAGCGCACGGCGGTGCTGGAGCACGACTTCGACCTGCGCCGCGTGCTGACGCGGCGCGACCTGGTGCAGGGCCGCGACGTGTTCTTCGCGGCGACCGGCGTCACCGACGGCGACCTGCTCCAGGGCGTTCGCTACGGCCGACGCGGCGCCACGACCGAGTCGATCGTCATGCGCTCGCGCTCGGGCACGGTGCGCCTCGTGCACGGCGAGCACAACCGCGAGAAGCTCGAGAGCTACCTCGCCACCACCGGGCTGTCGCTCTCGGAGGGCGCGCCCATCCCCGCCGGCACGACCTGAGCGCACGGGTCCACGCCCGGCGTCATCCGGCCACCGCGGCGGGCAACCCTGCCCCATGCCCGCCACCACCCCGGCCGGCCTGACCCCGCTGCGGGGAGGAGTGGATGACATGGATGTCACTCCTCGCCAGATCCTCCCGTCAGGGATGACGCACCTGTGGCGCAGCCGCACGCTGCCGGCCGGCCTGTTGGCCCCGGCAGCGGGCGGCGGCGCCGGAGCCGCGCAACCGCCACCGATGGCCGCCGCCGTCGGCGTGCCCGCGGAGGTGCGCGGCGTGGCCGACGGCGCCGACCTGGTGCTGCCGAGCGGCGTGCACCTGCGACGCACGCGCTACGGCGCCTCCCGCGTGACGGACGACCAGGTGGCGCAGGCCGTGCGCGGCATCCAGCTGCTGCCGGTGCAGGACCAGCTCGCCATCGCGCGCTCCGGGGTGGTCATCGAACTCGTGCCGGTCGAGCACCTCGAGCAGGTGCCGGGCACCACCGAGCCCGTGCTCGGCGCCACGGCCGTGAACCAGGCGGCCGGCGGCCGCTGGGTGCCGCGCGGGATCCGCGTCGCCGTCGATTCGCCGCTCTCCACGCGCGGCGGCGTGAACTCGATCGGCGAGGTCGTGCAGCACGAGATCGGCCACTGCATCGCCGTGATGGGCACGCAGGACCGCAGCGAGGCCACGGCGATCCGGTACGCGCAGACCTACTGAGGCGTGGCTCGTGCGGCGCGCCGCGCCCGAGCGCGCGCCTCCAGCGCGTCGACGATGCGCGCTGGAACGGTGCGGCAGCCGAGGCGTGAGCCGTCGGGGCCGTGCCCGTGGTCGTCGCTGCCGGCGGTCTGCACCAGGCGCAGCTCCGTGGCGAGCTCGGCGCAGCGGCGCACCACCTCGCCCTCGTGGCCGGGGTGGTCGACCTCGATGCCGTCGAGCCCGAGGGTCGCCGCGTGCCGGACCGCGTCCTCGCGCATGCCGGTCCGCGTACGCGCCCCGGGGTGCGCGAACACCGCGACGCCGCCGGCGGCGTGGATGGCCTGGATGCCACGTTCGATCGAGAGCCCGTCGCGTGGGACGAACGCCCGCCCGCCCACGCCGAACCACTCCTCGCCGAACGCGTCATCGATCTCGGAGATGATGCCCAGCCGCACCATCGCGCGGGCGATGTGCGGCCGGCCGGGCGGCGCGTCGCCGCTCTCGGCCTCGACGTCGGCCATTGTGAGGGCCCCTGCGATGTCCGCGACGCGGTCGACGATCGCCGCCGCGCGCTCGACGCGCTGTGCCCGCATCTCGGCGAACAGCTCCGCCAGGCCCGGATCGGCAGGGTCGACGAAGTAGCCGAGCACGTGCGCTTCGCGGGCGGCCGGGCTGAAGCACGACAGCTCGACCCCGGCGATGCAGCGCACGCCGAGCGCATCGCCGATGCCCTGCGCCTCCGCGATGCCGTCCACCGTGTCGTGGTCGGTCAACGCGATGCCGGCGAGCCCGCGCTCCGCGGCCAGCGCCACGACCTCGCGGGGCGGCAGCGTGCCGTCGGATGCGGTCGAGTGCGTGTGGAGGTCGAAGCGTTCCCGGGACATCTGTCCCAGTCTACGACGACTAGAACAATCTCATGAGATCCTGGCCGCCGTCACAGCGAGACAGGACCTCGTCGAGCGGGACGAAGTCGTAGCCGCGCAGCTCGAGCAGCACGCGCGCCTGGGGCGCGAGCTCGGGCGCCACGAGGATGCCGCGCGCCGGCGCGTGCGCCACGTTGCGGTCGACCTGCTCCATGTAGCGGGTCAGCTGCTCGACCGCGGCGGCGACCGCGCGCACGCGCTTGACCTCGATCACGCACGTGCGCCCGTCGGTGTCGCGGCAGAACAGGTCGACGGGGCCCACCTCGGTGAACAGCTCGCGCTGCAGCCCGACCATGCCGTCCTCGATCGCGTGCGGCGTCGCGAAGATGGTGGCCTGGATGTCCTTCTCCCGGCCCTCGCGCACGAGCTTGGCGGTGTCCTCGAGCTCCCACGCGGTGTCGGCGTGCACGTCCTCGACGTCGATCACCAGCGACTCGCCGGAGGACGGACGCGACACGGTGATCGTGCGCCCCTCCTCGGCCACCACGGTCGGGCCCGGCATGTAGTTGATCGGCTTGGCGCCCTGCCCCGCGTGCACCACGACGGCGCCGTCGTCCTTGAACAGCACCACGCGGTCGCCCGTCTCGAGGGTGGTGACGAGGCGGCCTTCGTAGCGGATGCTGCAGCGTGTGACGAGGATGCGCACGGTCGAGATACCTTCATTCGCGGATGGCTCGACCCTACCGAGGCAGTCGGATGCGGCGGGGTAGCGAATCGCTACCCGACGGTAGCGACCGTGGACCCGGGCGCACCGCTGCCGTCGCCCTTCGTGGCGAACACCCGCACGCCGTCGATGCGCGCCCGCGACTTGTTCGCGTCGTCGGGGTCGAGCGCGAGCTTGGTGACCCACAGCAGGATGTAGCGCGCCGGGTGGCCGTGCATGTCGACGGCGATGCGCTGGCCGCCTCGTACCGACACCACCTTCGAGCGCTGCTTCCAGCCTGCGAGCGTGGTCGCGGGCGTCGTCGCCGAGCGCACCTCCACCCGCCAATTGGGCAGGTCGGTGAGGATCGCCACGTCCCGAACGTCGCGCGGCGCCCCGAGGTCCAGGATCAGCCCCGCACCCGGCTTCGTGCCGTTGAAGTTGTCGAGGTCGTAGCCCTCGGTGGTCCACGAGGAGTCGGGGTCGTCGTCGATGGCGTTCGCCGCCTCGACCTCGTGCTCCTCCCCGTCCCCGCCGGGCTTGGGGTCGAAGCTCGTCGCCGACGCGACCGACACGAGCTCGGTCGGACCGCCGCCCTCCGAGGGCTTGCGGTCGACCTGCTCCTTGCCACGCTCGCCGGCGATCATGATGCCGAACAGCACGACGGCCACGAGCGGCGCCACCACCATCGACCACGCGAGCAGGCGGGCGCGGGTCTCGCGCGGGGAGCGCTCGCGACGCGGCGCACGGCGTGGGCGGGCGGGCG
>JAOPYS010000037.1 GCA_025964465.1 Thermoleophilia bacterium | reverse complement strand
GCCGGAACCAGCTCACGTCCCATATCTCGCCCGACCTCGGAAGCCTCGTCCCGGCTGTCCAACCGAGATCACGTAATCGCAGCGGCCCGCTCCCTTCGTCCCGGAGCGGGCTGCAGCGTCTTCCGGGGGGAATTGTCGGGGGGCCTGCATACCGGCGCGCCGCTCCATGGCACCTTCAGGTGGTACCAGGGGACGAGGGGACGACTCGATGAAGCTCACGCATCACGCACCACGCGCGCACACGCCAACCTCGATCGGGGGCGGCGCCCAGCCCGCCTCGGTCACACCGCCGGCGCACTCCGACGGAACGAAGGCGTTCCACACGCTCAAGAACAACCGGCCCATCCACATCGCGCAGCACGGCGTTCGGCTCCTGCGCTGAGGGGACCTAGCAGAGCGCCTGGGCGCCGAGCAGCTCGCGCAGCTCAGAGCGAAGGCCGGGGTGGATCTCCACCGTCCAGCCGGCACCGAGCTTCATGACCTGCTCGCCCTCGGCGGTCTGCACGCGGAAGGTGACCTCCGTGTCACCCGGGTAGTTCTTGAGGATGCGCTTGAGCTCGTTCATCGTGTGCTCGTCCTCGAACGTGTGCGAGGGCGCGCGCACCTGCACCGCATTGAGCTCGGGCGCCTCCTCGAGCGTGCACACGCGCTCGGCCATGAGGTCGACCGAGCCTTCCTTCGCCTCGAGGCGCGCGTCGAGGATGATCACCGCGCGCGAGCCCTGCAGCTTCTCGCGCACCTCCTCGAACACCTTGGGGAACACCACCACGCGCACGCTCTGCTCGTCGGTGCCCTCCAGCACGAAGAACGCCATCGGGTCGCCCTTCTTGGTGATGAGGGCGCGGTAGTCCTTGACGATGCCGCCGACCTTGACCTTGGTCCGCTTGTCGGTGCGCTCGCCGCCGCGGCCGCGCTCCTCGCGAGGGGGCACGTAGCCCTCCTCCTCGATCATGCGGTTGATCTCCTCGCCCTCGGCGAGCACGTCACCGATCGACTGGATCGTGCGCGCGTCGATCGCGTCGCGCCACAGGTCGATCGGCTGCCCCGACATGTAGAGGCCGGTCGCTTCCTTCTCGAAGTCGAGCCGCTCGAGGAAGTCCCATTCCCCGCGCGGGATGTCGGGGTACTCGAGGCTCGGCTCGTCGGCGTCGTCGCCCATCCCCGAGAACAGGTCGAACTGCCCGCTCTCGGCGTCGGCCTGCGCCTTGGCGCCGATGCCCATCGCCGCGGGGATGGCGTCGAACATGCCCTTGCGCGGGTCGCCCGAGGAGTCGAACGCGCCGGCCTTCACCAGCGCTTCCACCACGCGCTTGTTGGCGTGCTCCTTCGGCACCCGCGAGCAGAAGTCGTACACGCCCGTGAACTGCCCGTCGCCCTCGCGCGCCGCGATGATCGCGTCGATCGCCGCGTGACCCACGCCCTTCACTGCCGACAGGCCGAAGCGGATCGATCCGTCCTCCAGCACGCGGAAGTCGTGGAAGCTCTCGTTGACGTCCGGCGGCAGCACCTTGATGCCCATGCGCTGCGCCGACGCGACGAAGTACGGCACCTTGTCCTTGGTGCTCATCACGGTGGAAATCAGCGCCGCCATGTACTCGGACGGGTAGTGCGCCTTGAGCCACGCCGTCTGGTACGCGATCAGCCCGTAGCACGCCGCGTGCGACTTGTTGAAGGAGTAGTCGCCCGCCTTCTCGGCGTCCTCCCACAGGCTCGCCGCGACCTTCTTGTCCACGCCGTTTGCGGCGCAGCCCTCGAGGAACATCGGCTTGACCTTGTCGAGCACCGCGCGCAGCTTCTTGGCGATGCCCTTGCGCAGCTCGTCCGCCTGGCCGGGCGTGAAGCCCGCCAGCGAACGCGCGATGATCATGTACTGCTCCTGGTAGCACGTGATGCCGTACGTGTCCTCCAGGATCGGCTCGAGGCGCGGGTCGGCGTACTTGATCGCCGACGGGTCCTTCTTGTTGGCCGCGAACTTGGGGATGTACTCCATCGGCCCGGGGCGGTACAGCGCCACCAGCGCGATGATGTCCTCGAACCGCGTGGGCTTGACCTGCCGCGCCGCGGCCTGCATGCCCTCGGACTCCAGCTGGAAGACGCCGGTCGTGTCGCCGCGCGCGATCATCTCGAACGTCTTGGTGTCATCGAGCGGGATCTCCGACACCACCAGCTCGGTGCCGCGCCCCTCCTTGATGAACTGCACGACCTTCTTGAGCACGTCGAGGTTGCGCAGCCCCAGCACGTCCATCTTGAGCAGGCCGAGCGCCTCCACGTCCGCCTGCTCGAACTGCGTGATGACCTGGTCGCCGTGCTCGCCCGCGCGCAGCGGCACGATGTCAGTCAGCGGGCGGTCGGAGATGACCACCGCCGCGGCGTGGATGCCCGAGTTGCGCACCATGCCCTCGAGCGGCATCGCCATGTCCACGACTGACTTGACGGTCGCGTCCGAGTCGTAGGCCTTGCGCAGGTCGCGACCCTCGAGCATGTTGTTCTTGAAGCTCTGCCCGGGGCCGTCGGGGATGAGCTTGGAGACCTTCTCGCCGATCGCGACGGGCAGGTCCATCACGCGCGCGGCGTCCTTGACCGCAGCCTTGGGCTGCATCCGCCCGAACGTGGCGATCTGCGCAACGCGGTCGGAGCCGTACTTCTGCGAGAGGTACTTGATGCACGCCTCGCGACCCTCCTGCGCGACGTCCGTGTCGATGTCGGGCATCGAGATGCGGTCGGGGTTGAGGAACCGCTCGAACAGCAGGTCGTACTTGAGGGGATCGAGGTCGGTGATCCACGTCGTGTACGCCACGATCGAGCCCGCCGCCGAGCCGCGGCCCGGGCCGATCGGGATGTCGTGCTCGCGGGCCCAGTTGATCCAGTCCCACGTGATCAGGAAGTACGCGCTGTACCCCATGCGCGCGATCGTCGACAGCTCGAAGTCGAGGCGCTCACGTATCGCCGGCTCGGCCTCGATCCGGTCGCCATAGCGCACGCGCAGCCCCTGCTCGCACAGCTCGCGCAGGAACGAGTCCGCGTCGTGGTTCTCCGGGCAGTCGAACGGCGGCAGCAGGTTTTCGCCCAGCGTCAGCTCGACGTTGCAGCGCTCTGCGATGACCTCGGTGTTGGTGAACCACTCGATCGGATAGCCGAGCGGCTCGAAGGTCTGCCACATCTCCTGCTGGCTCTTGAACCAGAACTGGTCGGTCGAGAACCGGAACCGCTTCTCGTCCGCGATGCGCGCCTTGGTCTGGATGCACAGCAGCGCGTCGTGCGGCTTGGCGTGCTCCTGCAGCAGGTAGTGCACGTCCGAGGTGATGACCGCCGGCAGCCCGAGGTCGACCGAGATGCGCCGCAGCTTCTGGTTGATCGCCTCCTGGCTCATGCCGTTGTCGGCGACGACCCCGTTGTCCTGGATCTCGACGTAGGTGTTGTCGGCCCCGAAGATCTGCTTGAGGCGATCCACCTCTTCACGCGCGCCCGCGTCATTGCCCTCGAGGATGTACTGCTGCGTCTTGGACGCCATGCACCCGGTCAGGCAGATCAGACCCTCGGCGCGCTGCTCCAGCTGCGCGTAGTCGGTGCGCGGCTTGTAGTACATGCCTTCCAGGCACGCCTGGCTCGACATCCCCAGCAGGTTCTGCCAGCCAACGTTGTCCTTGGCCAGCAGCGTCAGGTGCGTCGTCTCCGACCGCCGCCCGTCGTCGAGCGCCTTCACCGCCTGCGTCTTGGTGAGGTACGCCTCCATCCCCATGACCGGCCGGATCCCGGCCTTGGTCGCCTTGCGGTACAGCTCCAGCGTCCCCGCCATCGTGCCGTGGTCGGTGAGCCCCACGTGGCTCATCCCGCACTCGCACGCCCGATCGATCATCGGACCGATCTGGTTCGCCCCGTCCAGGATCGAGTACTCGCTGTGCACGTGCAGGTGCGAGAAGGGAGGGGGATCAGACGCCATGCCCGGCATTCTACCGACGGGGGTGGACGGGTAGCGGATCGCTACCGCGCGCCCGAGCACATCCACGCTCGCGTGACGGACGCCAACGACGATAATCGGATCGCATCAGCCCGAAGCCTTGAACTCGTCCGATCTTGGAGAATAAATGCCGTCTGGAAAGCAACTCGTTGACTTTGGCCTCGAGCACGTCGCGCGTTTCGCTTACAGACGCCGAGACAACCCATTTCTAAGTATTGGCGCAGTGATGGATCTAGGCTCAAATCACCGCACGTCGCTTACCGCGATTCTCGATGGTCAACTTGACCCGGAGGATTGGCTGCGATCGCCGGAAGCCAGTCGTCTATTGACGCCACTTCGGGTCCTGTCCGTGCCACGCGTTGTAGGGTCGGCAAGCTCGGGAGGGCAGCACGTCATCACCGCCCCCAGCGTCCACGCATTCGCTCAAGCACCACTGTTCTGGTGGGTTGTGTCCGCGATCTGGTGCATGACGGCCGGCAGGGACCTTGACGAATGCATTTCGGAACGAATCGTCGGGTACCGGCTCCACAGCCTATTCCGAGATAACCCCGGCGGCGCCGGGTACATGTTCCGCAACCCTCAGGCGAGTTACGCGGCTTGGAAGAGGCGACCGGCGTGGGACGCTGACATACAAACAGCTTGCACAGCAGAGATCGATGGATCATCCTTCTACTACCGTGTCCGCGCTGTCCCATCCGATCTTATCGAACTTTTTGACAGTCACCGGGGAAACACTACGTCGATCAGCCTACAAGGTCAACGCGCGACTAGGCTTCTTGATGCGTTCCATATCGCATACTCCGAGCGGCTTCATGAGGTCAATCCAAGGGGAGTCGAGGGTACTGTCGCAAACGTGCCACTACCCGTCGGGCCGCCCTCGTCGCTGATTTTGGCGAACCTGATCATGGACGTTGTTTCGCATGATCTCTCAGCGCGCGATGGCGTTCTTGACGCATGGGTCTACGCAGACGATGTCCTTCTAAGCCTACGCGATCTACCGGAGCCCCAGGAGCACGCCGAGGACCTCCTAGCCCGCCTGCAGATTTTGGACGAGCACGACCTGGGTCGCACCCTGCTCAGCAACACCGCATCAGACATGGCCGACTACCGGGTCGGAATCGAGAAGATTTCTATCCGTCAACCGCCGACCGCGACGGACACGCCTGACCCCGACTCTAGCGTCATGGCGTCCGAGAGCCGGGCACTCGATAACGACGATGACGAAGATCCTTATATCGACGACTGGGAAGCAGAGCTAGGAACGGCTATCCGTGTAGGGAATAGGCAGCTCAACCAAAAACCGAAGGAGCTCGGCCTCCTCAGAGAGCTCGTTCGCGACATACGAATTGGCATTCCACCCGGCAAGGCGCAGGTGCCTCTCCGAAAAATTATGGCCATGGACGACACTACATTTGTCGCGATTCGAACCTACTGGACGGAACTTATAGCTTGCGGGCTCTATGCTCATGGAACGTCATTCGCCGCGGACCTCCGAACCAGACTGATTCGGATTATTGATCACATTTGGACTCCTCAGCCATCCGCATTGAAATCTCTTGCCAGCGGACTGGAGGCGTCTTTCATTCAATCGGCATCGCAAGCGCTGGCAGTCCTGTACCCGCAGGACGAAGTCGCCCCCGCAGCGATCAACTTCGGATTTTCGGAGCCAGCCGCTAACCGCCTTACGGTCTTCGCTACTAAGCTTCGCAAGCGAGGCATTTTCCCCGCGGAACTCGTATCTCCCATTCTCGCCGAATATACGGAGTGGGAGGGAACGCTAATGGGGCAGCCAGCACAGCAGCAGTTCGCCGACTGGGCGTCAAAAACTACCGGTATCGGTCGACAGCTGCAACACGGCATCGCAAAATCTCCTCGCTTCGTCCCACTTCACGAAATTTGCCTGGGCGTACATCTCTGGATGGATGACGACGACCCGACGCACCCGCTTCCTTTAATCCGACCCGCATTGATGAACACTGACACATGGTTGAGGAATGCTTTTAGCCTCTTCGCTTCTCAGGCACTCGTCAACCTTGCCGACGTGCCCGAACTGCTGAACCACGCCGTGTCGATTGTCCATCCGTCGACGCAAACCCAGCTATCTTCTTACGACCAAAATCACTCCCTACGGCTCGGACTCCCAAACATCACCGTGTCGGAGGAGTTACTTAGATGGCGTATCGACGATGACCCCAAACTTGCGGAGGAGGAGACTCGACTCCGCGACTCCATTGACATTATCTGGAGATATGCCGTTGAGGCCAAGGCAGACCTCCTGCTTCTCCCAGAATGGTCCACGCCCCTCGTGCATATCGGGCCGCTCTTCAGCAGAGCGAATCAAAGAGGGATCGCGGTGATTCTCGGCGAAACCCCATTTATAGAACCGGGGACCGGGACCTATTTCAATCGCATGTGGACCTCCTTGCCGATTAAGGACCCGGCAGACCGAAGACACAGCCTCGTGCTACCGCCTAGGACGAAGGGCCTGCTCAGCCCGCACGAAATCCAAGTTCTAGAACAACACGGTACGCCCTACCGCGAGGAGCTGGCCGACACTCCAGTTTATCATTGGCGAGAGGTCAGGTTCGCCTCAGTGATTTGCTACGAATTCGCCGATGTCGCGATTCGCAACTCCCTTCGAGGCCGCATCGACATGATGACTGTATCCTCGTTCAATCATGACTGGAGGTATTTTGACTCTATCCAAGATTCCTGTACAAGAGACATATATTGCGTTACGGCGTGCGTGAACGTGAGCCAGTTTCCCGGAACTCGAGTAACTCGTCCAACGAGAAGCAGCCGCGCGGTCGCAGCCACCATTCACGGATCTACCGCACCGGCGCTTGCAACGGCGGCGATCGATTTCGGACCTGTCGTCGGGGCGCGCAGAACAGGACTGGCTCCAAAAGCTTCTTTTATAGGAGTTCCGGAGGATGGATTGTGTTCCACGGATTACAAGCCGCTGCCCCCAGGATACAAACCCAAGTAGCACCTGGACGTTAAGTACCACGCGCGCACCGAGATGCCGCTCAGGCGCCGGACGACTTCGATTCGGTGGCGCGTCTGGCTGAGTGACCTTCGCCGAACCGCCCGGCGTCAGGCGTCAGCGCCTGCGGATCGCTGGTCGCATTGGCCAAGTGCCTCCGCGACTGATCAACTGCGGTCCAGACGGCTGGCCCGCCCGAGGCGCTCACCGTCGGAGCGTTCTTCGGACGCTCGATGCGGCCTTGACCCCGGACGAATCGACGCTCGCGGCCGCGATCTGAACCGCGAGCCCCTTGGAGCGTCGTCCGGCCGGGATACGCGTCAGGGCGCCTCGCACCAGCGTGCACGGCATCGATGCAGATGCTCCGGGCTTGGCGACGGCCCGACAAGTCGCGATGACCCGGATCATGCCCCCCAGCTTTGCGGCAGATCGAACCGTCGCAGTCGTCTGGCACGATCCGCGCACCGCTGCCGGACACGAGATCCGAATGCTGAACTTGCCACGGACCACACTGATGGAAGCCGGTCCCAAAAAAGCGATCCTCGGCGAGACGACCGGCGCCGTACGAACAGGATCGACGACCGGCGGAGCCGCGACAGGCGGCATGATCACGGGGGTTGTCCCGGTGCTCGACGGCGACGGCCCCGTGGTCGTCGGGCCGGGCGTGGTCGAACCTCCACCGCCTCCGCCCGTCGACACCGTCACTGGAGCCTCCAAGTACCGCACGAAGGTTCCGTCCTGCAGGCCGATGACGGAGCCGGTCGCCGCCGACGCCATGACGCTGAGCGAACCGAAGCCCAGCGACGGGGTCGCTGCCAGCCCGGCGTCGCCGTGCTGCAGGTCAGGCATGCCCGAGACCAAGAAGCGAACCGTGCCCGCCGCCTCACGATCCCCGGTCGTCGGGTTGTCGAAGCCGACAGATACCGCTGTGGCTCCATCCGCTGATCGGGCAGTCCCGGTCACCCAGACCGGGGTGCCAGGATGGCGGTTGGACAGATCGATTGACGCCACGCCGCCGGACCCGAAACTCGTGTCGGGAGCTCCAGAGGCAAGCAGCCGGCGGAGCAGGACACCATTCGGCGCGCCCGGCTCGTCCTCGAGCTCCTGCACCCACTCGATCGCGCCAGAATCTGCAACCTGCACGTCGAATGCACGGGAGTCGAGCCCCGTCGGGATGATGACCTTCCCATCGGTGTCGAGCGTGGTGTCGGCAGATCCATCGCTCAGGTATCGCTCGAGGTAGTAGGAGAAGTCCTGATACCCCACCGTGATGCGTCCGGTGGGCGTCACGTCAAGTCCCGTAACTTGGTCCCATGCGTAGCTCCTCGACACCTGACCTGCCGCAAGCCGGATCCCACTCGCGGCGAATGACGCGTCCAGGGCACCGGTCGTTCCGTCGACCTTAGCCACGAGCGGCTTGTGCTGGAACGAGGAGACGCGCTTGACCCCGGCGACGATGAACGTGCCGTCCGGTGCCGGTTCGACCCGAAGCGCACGCAGGTCACTCGTTCCCACAACTGACAGGCCCGCTGTCCCCCAGCCGGCGCGAGCTGCGCCGGTTGCTGTTCCCCGCCACAACTTGATGCCGCCAAGCGAGTCCAGCGCCACGATCACGTCGCCGTTGCTCGCCGACACGGCATCGACGCTCGACCCTGCGACCGCGTCGAGATCGACGATGCCATCGGTGTCGAAGGAGGAGTCCAACGTTCCGCCTGCCAGCATCCGCGCGACGATTGCGTGCTCTGCTCCAGCGGCCCCTCGCGAGCCCATTATCCAGTAACCGTCCGAACTCGCCGGCACGAGCTTTCTAACGGAAATGTCGTTCGACAGGCTCAGCGACCCCGCCGCGCCGAACGATGCATCGAGGTCCCACCTCGTAGCAGCTGGGGCCGCCGGAGCAAATATGGTCATACCAGCGAAGCTCGTGAGGATCGCGAGCATCGCCAGGCGTCGCCAAGCCCTGTGCATTCGAGAAGTTCCGACAGTTCGCATGCACGGCCCATCGGCACCATCTGGGGCGTTCCCGAGTCTCCGGCGGACCGCGGTTCGATTCTCCGCGTATTGGAAAGCACACCGCGGCCGAACGATTTCCGGAGGAGCTTGACATGCCCGTTGCCGCCCCGATCAGTGATCCTCGCGAACGTTGGCATCCGGCTCGCCTGATTCCGACTGCCGGCATCAAGGGCCAGCAGGAGCAAGAGCGGCGTGCCGCGTCAGCGCTGCTCGCCGTGATGATGGCGGTGCCCGAGTTCAGCGCTGGGCTGCTCAAGCACTGCGGCGCCCCGAAGGGACGCGTCAGCACCTACGTCGAGGTCCAACTTCTCGACAAGGACGGCGGCAAGCACATTCCCGATGGCGTCATCGTGGTTGAGCGCGGACAGACCAAGTGGCAGGCGCTCGTCGAGTTCAAGACGGGCACGGGCGAACTCACCACTGAGCAGGTGACGCGCTACATGGACATGGCGCGTGAGCATGGCTTCGATGCTGTCATCACCGTCTCCAACCGGATCACGGCAAGCCCCGAGGACCTGCCGTTCACGGTCGACGGCCGCAAGCTGCGTTCGACGCCGGTCCGGCACCTCTCGTGGTGGTCGATCATCACCGAAGCGATCATCCAGTACCGCCATCGCGGCGTCTCGGACCCCGACCAGGCATGGATTCTCGGCGAACTCATCGCGTACCTCGACCACGAGAACAGCGGCGCCGCTGGCTTCGAGGACATGGGCGACAAGTGGACGCGCGTGCGAGACGACGCGAAGCACGAGACGCTCCGGCCGACTGATCCCGACGTGCGGGAGGTCGCTGGTCGGTGGGAACAGTTCATCGATTACATCGCGCTCGGGCTCTCGCAGGAGCTCGGTCGTGATGTCGTTCCGGTTCGTCCCCGGAAGTCGACGCTCGACGAGCGACTGACTGCCATCGTCCGCGAGCTGGGCGCGGACGGCAAACTGACCGCCGCGCTCAAGATCCCGGACACAATCGCCCCGCTTCAGATCGAAGCGAACCTTCGGACACGTCGGGTAACTACCTCCGTCGAGGTCGCGGCCCCGAAGGAGGGGCGTCCGCAGACCAGGATCAACTGGATCCTCAAGCAGCTCAAGACTGCGCCCGCGGACCTTCGCATCGATGTGTGCTTCGCTGGCTCCCGCGAGACCGCTTCACTGCTGGCTGGTCAGGCAGTCGAGCACCCCGACCAACTCCTCTCCCCCAGCAACCCCAAGCGCGAGCCACGCACATTCACACTCGCGCTCGGCGCCAAGATGGGACAGAAGCGAGGAAAGGTCCCCGGGTCGTTCGTGGGAGACACCAAGCAGCAGACACTCGCGTTCTATAGCGACCTCGTTCAAAAGCTCCAGGCATGGACACCGAAGGCGCCGCGCCTCGGTGACACGCCGGTCGAGCGCGAGGTCCCGACTGCGGGGGAAGACGGCGGTGGCATCAACTTCAGGGACGAGGCATTCGTGGTCGCGCCAGTCACGGCACACGCGACAGGCGATCAGGGGTTGCCCGTCGCGTCCGGATCGGTGATCAACCACACCGGAAGGACTCCGTCGGACGGCATCAACGAACCGACGAACGCGTAAATTGACGTTACTTACACGGAGGCGGTCGGGGCACCAGCGCCCGCTCCCCGATACCGATCTTGAAGGCTCCCGGACCAGGCCTACCCAATGACGCTGTACAAACTGCACGACGCCTCCCAGGCCGGCGAGCCGCCCCACGTCCACGCAAACACGTGGCACCGCGTGTCGCTGCGGGACGGGACACAGCGGATGACGATCGCGCCGCAAACAAGTCACATTCAGCTGATGTGCGACCTCGCGGCGCTCGCCCCAGCGCCGTGGTTCGTGCTGTTCATCCTGCAGATCCCACGAGCCAGCGATCGTCCCGGTCGATACCAAAGTCCGCCGATGGCGCCGGACGACGCGACCAACCTCATCACGCGTTTCAGTGACTTCCTCGAGCAGGACGCACGACACAATGTGTGGTTGGCGGCTCCTGGGAGCGAGATCACGCTCGCCTATGACGAGCATGACCTGGTCTACGCCTACGGACCGCTCGATCAGTACGAGGCAGTGCTCAAGCGGCGCGGCTTCTCGGATGCCGAACCGGTCATCCCGAACCCGCATTCACATTCGTTCCACCCGCAGTTCGACGACACCGAGAGGATGATCGTCGGTGTCGAGGACTTCTGGGTCGTCACGCCGCTATGGCCGGAAGACGAGCGCTGAAACACGCTCGGCTTGGGTGGTCGACCGAGCGCCGGGCGAAGTTGTGCTGGCGTTCCGCCCGTTCCGGGCTACAGTGGCTGGTAGCACCAACGCCGCCCGGAGGGCAGAACCATGCGACGCAACGACGAGAGCCACTCCTTTTGAGCCGATGAGCAAGCGCCGACGGGGTTTCCCGTCGGAGACGCGCGTCAAGCGCGGCGACCGCGTCGTCCATGGCGACAAGGAACTGGTCGAGAAGCTCGGCAACGAGGACCGTTGCCCATGCGGGTCCGGGCGCCGCTTTCAAGCGGTGCTGCCGAAACTCCAAGGCCTTCGACGGCGCCCTGCGCCATCACTACTTTCAGGGAGTGAGGCATGAGCGCGGTCGAACGCCCGCGGCTGCTGTTCGTGTGCAGCCGCAATCGACGGCGGAGCCTCACGGCCGAACGTCTGCTTCGTCGCTCCTCAATGTGCGAGGTCCGGTCGGCAGGAACGGCATCGAGCGCTCGTATCCGCGTGCAGGAATCGACAGTCGAATGGGCGGATGTCATCTACGCAATGGAGCCGACCCACGTCGAGCAACTTCGACAGCGATTCGGTTCCTTGCTTGCGGAGCGAACGTTCGTCTGCCTCGACATCCCGGACGAGTACGAGTACATGGACCCGGAGCTTGTCGAGATCCTCTCGCGCGCACTGGACGATTTCCTTCCTCAGTAACCCAGCTCTCGCGGTGTACCGCGGCGGGCTCGATCGACGGCGGCCCCTCAGCGGGGGCTGACCGCCACGCCCTTGTCGATGTGCGCGCGGGAGCGGGCGTGTTCGAGGACGCTCCACGAGAAGCCGCCGGGCTGCGGCGCGGGGGTCGTCGCGCCGTCGATGCGCTTGGGCGGCCGGCTTCATGGTGTGTCCTGTCGTCGCAACCTGCTGGGAGCCGCGGCTCCTCTTCCTCCATCAGGGTGCACCGGGAGGACGCCGAGCGAATGGCACCGTTCCACCTAGGTTGGTGCTCCAGGCTCCGGGGCGTCCCCGATCGACCCGGCGAAGGCGCGCAACAGCCGCGTCAGGTCGCCGCGCTGACGCTCCGACAGCCCCGCGAGCATGCGCCGGTGGTTGGCGAGGTGGTCGACGGTAGCGGCGTCGAGACGGGCGCGGCCCTCCTCCGTCAGGCGCACGAGGACGCCGCGGCCGTCGGCGGGGTCTGGCCGGCGGGAGACCAGGCCGAGCTCGACGAGTCGATCGATGCGCTTGGTGATGGCGCCTGAGGTGAGCATCATCGTGTCGAGCATGGCGCTCGTGTTGAGCTCGCAGTCGCCGCCTGAGCGGCGCAGGGTGGCGAGGACGTCGTACCAGCCGGGCTGGAGGCCGTGCTCGGCGAGGGTGCGGGCGATCGAGGCGTCGACCATCTGCGACACGCGCGACAGGCGGCCGATCACCTGGAGCGTGGAGACGTCGAGGCCGGGCTCGACCTGCGCCCACTGCTCCACGATCCGATCGACGGCGTCCGGCATGACGCACTCCCTCCCCTGCGCTACAGTGTGTGCAAGATAGCTTCCCGGGAAACTACATGCCCACGCCCCCGCCCACACCCCTGCGCATCGCGCTGCTCGCCGCCTGCACGGCGCCCGTGCTGTGGGGAATCTCGTGGATCGGGATCTCCGAGTACATGCCGGACGACCGCCCCTTCCTCGCCGCTGCGCTGCGGGCCCTGCCGACGGGCTTGGTGCTGCTGGCGATCGTGCGGCGGCTGCCGGCGGGCGCGTGGTGGTGGCGCACGCTCGTGCTCGGCACGCTCAACTTCGGCATCTTCTTCGCGCTGCTGTCGATCGCGGCCTACCGCGTGCCGGGCGGGGTCGGGGCGACGATGGGCGCGGTGCAGCCGCTGATCATCGCCGCGCTCGGCATCCCCCTGCTGTCGATCCTGCCGACGCGGCGCCAGATCGTCGCGGGCCTCGTGGGGATCGTCGGGGTGTCGATGCTCGTGCTCGGCCCCGACGCGGCGCTCGACCTGATCGGCGTCGCCGCCGCCCTCGGCGCCGTCGCGTCGATGGCGCTCGGCGTGGTGCTGTCCAAGCGCTGGGCGGACCCGGACGTCACCCCGCTCGTGTCGATCGCCTGGCAGCTCACGGTGGCCGGGCTGCTGCTGACCCCGGCGGCGTTCATCGCGGAGGGCACGCCGCCGGCCCCGACCGGCGACACCGTGATCGCCGTGCTGTTCGTCGGGCTGCTGTGCACCGGCGTCGGCAACTGGCTCTGGTTCGTCGGCCTCTCCGGCATCCCCGCCACGCGCGCGAGCTTCCTCACCCTGATCGCGCCGATCGTCGCCACGGCGATGGGCTGGGCGCTGCTCGACCAGTCACTCTCACCGCTGCAGCTGCTGGGCGGCGCGGTCGCGCTCGGCAGCGTCGCGGCCGGGCAGGGCGCCCACGCCCGATCCACCGTCGACTTGACTGCCGAAAGCCCCGTGCCGCCGGTCCCGTTGCCGGCCCTCTCCCAGCACTGATCCAGCGTCGTTCTATCTCCGTTTCTAAGTGTCGCGGAAGTCATTCGTGCGCGCGGCAGACCGTGGTACGGTCGACCTTCGCGGGTTCGCCGCGTGGCTCAAACGACCGAAGGATTCCCGTGCCCCGCACCGTTCGCTCCGCGCTGCTTGCCGCGCTGCTCGTCGTGACCTCCCTCGTGCTGGCTGCTCCGGCCCTCGCTGCGGTGCCCGGGTCGCCGACGAACCTGGTCATCACCCGAACGAGCCCCTCCACCGGCGCGCAGTTCCCGCTCTCGTGGGGGCGGCCCGCAGACAACACGGCGACCGCCTACGCGTACTCGATCACCCAGGGCGCGACGGACGAGGCTCCCACCACGCCGAACGTGACCGACAATCCGAACCCGACGGTGTCGGTCGTGGTGCAGGGCATCGGCGTCGGCACCTGGTACGCCCACGTCCGGGCCTTCAACGCCGACGGTGCCGGGCCGACCGTGCACTCTGCCGCCTCGATCGTGAGCGGTCCGCCAGCCATCACGATCACGTCTTCCAGCGTCGGGCCACGGGAGGTCATCGGGTCACCGCATGAGACTCCGCTCATCGCGAGCACCTCAGCGACGATCACGTTCTCGTACGAGAACGCGGACCGAGCGCAGTGTGGCCTCGACGGCAACCTCGAGGTCCCCTGCGCGAGCCCCTACACGGTGTCCGGCCTCAAGCAGGGCGGGCACTCCCTCATCATCCGCGCGGTTGGCGAAGGACAGACCAACGCGCCTGCATTCTTCGCGTGGCGCGTCGACACCGAGGGCCCGAAGCTGATCTTCGACACCCCTCAGCAGTTCAGCACGACCGCAGACTCCCGGGTCGGGTTCACCGTCTACGACGACCACCTCGGCACCCTCCCCGCCACCTGCACCCTCGACGGCGTTGCGCGTCCTTGTGACACGACTGGCGGCTTCAACGTGTTCGTCCCCCGCGGCGTTCACCGGGTCGTCGTCTCGGCGGCCGACAGCCTCGGCAACGTTGGTACCGCCTCGGCCGTGTACAAGCGGCTTGCGGGCCCGCTCAAGGCCCCCACGGCGGGCGCGGACAAGCTCCTCCTGACCGAGTACGACGAGCAGATCTTCTCGCTCGCGGGAGCTGACCTCGTCCTCGGAGACGAAGGCAACGACAAGCTCCAGGGCGGGGCGGGCAATGACACCCTCCGCGGCGGCGAGGACGGCGACACCCTCGGCGGCGAGCTGGGCAACGACCACCTCTTCGGCGACCAGCAGCCCGACGTCCTGGATGGTGGACCCGGCGCGGACGTGCTCAGCGGCGGCGACGACAACGACCAGCTCAAGGGCCAGCTCGGCAAGGACACGTTCGTCGGCGGCGGCGGCGACGACATCATCGTCTCCTTCGACAAGGGCGTGGCGGAGGTCGTCAACTGTGGTCCCGGCAAGGAGGACACGGTCTACGCCGACCGCAACGACCGGCTGATCGGCTGCGAGAACGTCAACTACAAGATGGCCAAGCGCCAGACCATCACCTCGCTGCTGCGCGAGCCCGAAGACCGGGTCTGACGGACGGGGTCACTCGGCGCTCGCTCAGCCGAGCTGCGTGCGCTTGGTCGTCGCGTCACCGGTGAGCGGCTGGATGGTGATCAGGTCGACCGAGGTGACACGACCGGCCGCGAAGTTGAGGCGGGCGAAGCTGGCGGTCTGCTCGCCGACCGCAGCGAGGCCACCGGCGCCGAGGGTGCCTGAGTCGATGATCACCTGCGGACCATCGGCGTGCACGTGCGGCCGGTGATCGTGGCCGGTCAGGATCAGGAGGCGGTGGGTGTCGCCCTCCTCCTTGAGATGGTCGAGGAGGCGATGGGCGAAGCCGTGCTGGTGCACGAGCACGATGTCCGGGCGCTCGTCGAGGCCGTCGTACCAGTCGAGGAAGTCCTTCCACTGCCGCTCGTACTCGTCGCCGTAGACGCGCAGCGGGTGCGAACCGTCCGAGCCGGCGCGCGCCTCGAGCGGGTCGCGGTAACCGGCGACGAGCAGCCCGTTCACGTGGGTGGTGTCGTGCCTGCTGGCGAGCACGGTCGCGCCGGCGTCCCTGAGTGACGCCATGTACGCGGCGGTGTCGTGGTTGCCGGACACGGCGACCATCTCGCTGCCGAGCTTGCCGACCTCCGGCGCCGTGCGCTCCTCCACGTGGGCACCGACCTGCACGAAGTCCCCGACGCCGAACACGGGCGATCCCTTAGCGAAGTCGCGGAACGCGTCGAGCACGAACACGTTGTCGTGCAGGTCCGAGAACACGAGCGCGCTGCTTGTGTCAGCTGCAGCGGGGCGGCCGGTGAACGACGCGATGTTCGCGACGCTGCGAAGGGCGGTGCGGTAGTGGCCCTCGTACTCGTCGCCGACGTAGAGCAACTGCTCGGCGAAGCGCAGCACGCGCGGCAGCTCCTCGGCGCCCGCGCCGGTGACCGAGACGTTGACGCGCCGATCCCCGAGGCCGTCCATCACGACGAGGCTCGGCACGAGCACGAGCGCCGTCACGATCGCGCCGAACGGCAGCGCATACGCCAGGTGACGACGACGGCGGGTGAGGGCCGCGACGAAGGCGCCGCCGACGAGCGCGCCGGCCAGGCCGCCGATCGCGGCGACGACGGCGCCGCGCCGCACCGCGTCGACCACGATGGCGTGGGTCTCGGCTCGCACCTCGCGCAGGGTGCGGTTGGCTGCCGCAGCGGAGCTGACGCCGCGTCCGGCGCGGGCGCGATCCACGCCGAGCACCTCGAGGTCGATGCTGGCCGGCGCGCGGTGGTCCAGCAGCTGCACTCGCCAGTCGATGATCGGCACGTAGACCGAGACGTGACCACCGAAGTCCGGCCGCACGCTCGCCCGGATCGTGGCGATGCTCGTCTGCTGCTCCTCGGACCCAGCTGCCAGCAACGCGAGCGCCATCCCCCCGACCACCGACGCCACGATGATGGCGAGGATCCCCAGCGCGCGGAGCAGGGCTGTGAGGCGGCGTCGCATGCTCGGCATGGTACCGGGACGACGCATGCGTGCTCAGACGCCGCGCGGCACACCAATAGCCTTGGCCCGAACGCACAGGGCCCCTGCAATCGCGAGGGCCCCGCGGCTCAGCGCGGATATCCCGCACCGGTCAGCCAAACACCGATCATGATAGCGCGCGGTCTCAGCGACACATGCGTGGCGTGATCGCGCAGGCCTCCGCCTTCGGGACGATGTTCGTCGCCCGCTCACGCGTGACGTAGAGCGCCGCATCGAGGATGCCTTGTCGATCCGCGCCGAAGGCGACGCGCGCCCCAGCTCCAGTGTTCGGGTTGTTGATCTGGAGACGCGGTTGCCTCGGAACCGACTCGAGACGGCCGTAGAACTCCTGCTGCAACAGCTCGCCTGCTTCGGGGTCGAAGATGACACTCAGGTACCAGCGGCGATACGCCGGGCCAGCGGCCACCGTGTACGACGGCTTCGAGCCGGGGATCACGGCGGGCACCGTCATTCCGCTGGCCTCGGCCTCGTGCCGCAGTTGTGCGAGCGTCACGACGTGGGTGGGCTCGCGCTTGTCGTAGATGTGCTCGAACGTGACCCTGGTTCCGACGCGCCCGAGTTCATCCTTTGCGGAACCTTGGAGCGTGGCCCCGGGCTGCCTCGAGAGCAGCTCGAAGAGGGCCTTGCGGGACGCTGGTGACATCGGGGCGGTCCCCAACAATTGCGAGGCTCGCCGAATGCGCGTCTCGCTAGCGCATGATGCCTTCGTGTTGCCGAGCTTGCCCACTTTCCCGAACTCGCAGCCGGGGTAGTTCGCCCGATAGCTCTCGTCGTGGTCCAGCAGGTCGCGTACCGCAGCGGCTCGCTGGCTCGTCGACACGTCATCGACACGCTCGAGCTGCGAGAGGGTCGCGCCCCAGTGTTGGAGCTGGTACCGCTCTCCGAGCGTCTTTCCCTTGGTGGGGACTGCCTCGCCGGGGCCCGCGAACCCACGGATGAAGCCCTTCGCAGTGCGGTACCAGATCCCATCCGTCGGCTTGCCCCCGGCGCGTCGCCATGCAGTCACTCGGACCTGGTCGGCGTACCGCAAACTCGCGGTGACACTGGGCATCGTGTCGTGGAACGGGTCGAACGTTCCGCCGTAGCCAAGGATGTCGCCATTCCTGTCCGGGGAGATGGACGGGTATTCCTTCGGATCGCCGCTGCCTCCTGAGATGGCGAGCTGCATGCCCTTGCCGGTCCGATCGAGCCACGTCTCGGTCGCCGTGGGGGGAAATCCAGTCGTCAGCTGACTGATCTTCTTGGCTGGGTCGTGGAATCGAGCGGGAACCTGCGGCACGAACGTCGTCATGAGGACGTGGTGATACTCCATTGCGCCCAATGGCGACCACTCGGCGTCAGCGGCGGCGTCGCCGGCCTGACGGAGCGCTGCGGCGGCAGTGGCAGGGGCCGGAAGGTGCGCCTTGCGAGACACCTCGTTCGACGGCGCCAACGCGACCACGAGCGTCAGGGCCGCGGCGCCGGCTACGACCGCACCGAACCCGATCCGTCGTCGGGCCCGGGTGCGGCGCCTGCGGATGATGAGCATGGTGTCTCCTTCGTCTCGCATGCGAAGTCGCATGCGCTCCAGTTGGTCGTCGGTGGGTGAGAGGGGTTCGGTGATGCGACGACCCCACTCCGCGATTGCTCGTTCGTCGTTCGTCATGTACCGGCCCCCCGCGCAGGTGCTTCGATGAGGAAGTCTTCGAGCGCGGCCCGTAACCGCGCTCGGCCCCGGCTGAGCCGCGTCTTCACCGCGTTGCGACGGATGCCAAGCGCTGCGGCGATCTGGTCCTGCGACATCTCGGCGAACACGTACAGCAGCAGCACGTCCCGCTCGGATGGAGACAGTTGGGCCAGCGCGGCGGCCATCTGCGGAGCGAGGCGCTGCGCATCGAGGCGATCGTGCGTGAGGTCGGTCTCGACCTCGAGGCCGATCGTCGCCCCGGCCCGCGATTGCTCGAGCCAGCGCCGCTCGTCGTCTGCGTGCTGGCGCAACTTGTTTGCGGCGATCCCGTACAGCCACGGACGTGCGCTGTCGGCGGACGGATCGAATCGCTCTCGGATCGCGAAAGCTGTCGCGAAGGTGCTCGAGGTGACGTCCTCGGCGCGCGCGGGACCTACGCGCGCCGCCACGAACTGGAAGATGGCGGTGGCGTGGCGCGCGAACACCTCGTCGAATCGCGCCGGACGTTCGATGGACGCGGCGATCGCATCCGCATCCGATGTGGTCGGTGCGCCGGGCGAGGTGGGTGACGCAACCTGCATATGCACCTATTCCGGATTGGCCGAAAAAGGTTACATCACGTACAACGCATTACCGGCGCGGGCGGGCTGCCCGCGCCGGTAATACGTCGGACCATCGGCGTCAGACCGTGGCAGTGGCCTTGGTCTCGGCCTCGCGCTTCTGCGTGGCGTACTCGCCCATGTCGGCGAGCTCGGTGAGGCGGAAGTGGTTGCCGGACGGGTCGCGGAACCCGCAGTCGACGCCGTAGGGCTGCTTGGTGGGCGGCTCCACGAACTCGACGCCGCGCGACTTCCACTCCTCGTACGTGGCCTGGCAGTTGTCGGTGGTGATGAACACGCCGCCGGCGAAGCCCTTGGCCATGAGCGAGCGCACCTGCTCCTGCGTGGCCGAGTCCATGACCGGCTCACCCGGGATGGCCATCAGCACGATCGCGACCTCGGGCTGCCCCTTGGGATTCACGGCGAGCCAGCGGAAGTTGCCCATCTCCGGCATCGTGACGTCGGTCTGCACATCCCAGCCGAGCTTCTCGGTGTAGAAGGCGAGGGCCTCGTCCTGGTCGTGGACCCACACCTGTGCGTTGGCGATCTTGATCATGTCGGAGCTCCTGTGCTGTTGTGCGATTCCTGTTGGACAGACCTTGCCGCATGGCGCGTCACCGGTCTTCTCCAAACGTGCGGCGTGGCATCCGGCCATAGACCTTGCGCACGCAGCCGGGGACCATCGCGGCCGCGGCGGCGGGCGGCCCAGCGGCGCGCCACGCGGTCGGCGTCATCCCGTACGTGCGGGTGAAACTCGACGTGAACGAGCCGACGCTGGTGAGCCCCACCGCCCAGCACACCTGCGATACGGGCCAGTCGGTGGAGCGAAGCAGCGACGCGGCACGCTCGAGCCTGCGCGTGAGCAGGTAGGCGCGTGGCGTCTCGCCGAACTCGGCCTTGAACATCCGCGAGAAGTGCGCCTTTGAGAACCCCGCGGCGCGCGCCATTTCCTCCACGTCGATGGGCTCGGCGAAGTGCGAGTCGACGAAGTCACGTGCGCGGAGCAGGTGGCGTTGCATCGGGACTGAGGTCATGCGTCGCCGATCGCCTGCGCGAGTGCCGCATCGATGCGCGAGCCGCGGCGGCGGAAGCCGAGCAGGGCGCGCAGCTCGGCGGCGAGGGCGTCGTCGGTGCGCAGGCGCCCGTCGGAGCGCACCCAGCGCACGATCGCGACGAGCTCCGCGTGCGAGTAGTCGGTGATCTTGGCGCCCTCACGGATGCGGGGCCGGGCGCCGCGCGCGAGGTCGGCGATGATCACGTCCGGCACGATCGGTGCGGGCTCGAGTGGGGCGGCGGGCGCGGGCGGGGGCACGTGCTGCGCGGCGGCGAGCTCCTCCGCCGTGATCGCCGCGACCGCGCGCTCGTGCGCGACCATCACGGCGTCCGCGGCGCGCTCCGCGTCGTGGAACCAGTCGGTCGACCAGATCCGGTGGAAGCGCCAGCCGAGCCGCTCGAGGTGTTCCTGGCGCAGGCGGTCGCGGTCACGAGCGGCTGGCGAGGCGTGGTAGGTCGCGCCGTCGCACTCCAGCGCGAGCGAGAAGCGGCCGGGCTCCGTGGGGTGGCGCACCGCGAAGTCGATGCGGTAGCCCGACGCGCCGTGCTGCGGATCGAGCGACAACCCGCGCGCCTCGAGCACGCGCTGCACGTCCAGTTCGAACGGGTTGAGCGGGTGCTGCAGCGCGCCGGCGGCGGCTCCGACCTCTGCGCCACCGGACGAGGCGAAGCGCAGGTACTCGCGCAGCAGCTCGACACCCTTGGCGGTGGACCGCCCTGCCTCCATGTCCTCGAACGCGAAGCTCGACACGACGGTCATGCGGCGCTTGGCGCGAGTCACCGCGACGTTGAGGCGCCGCTCGCCGCCCTCCGACAGCAGCGGCCCGAAGCGGTACGGCAGCTGCCCGCGCTCGTCCTTGCCGTAGCCGATCGACAGGATGATCGCGTCGCGCTCGTCGCCCTGCACGCGCTCGAGGTTCTTCACGAAGAACCGCTCCTCCAGCGCCTCGTCGAAGAACGGTGCGAGGTCCGGGCGCGTACGCCGCACCTCCAGCAGCCGCGCCTCGATGCGCCCTGCGTGCTCGATGCCCATCGTGATCACGCCCAGCGACTCGCGCGGCCGGGTCTCGGCGTGGCGCACCACCAGCTCCACGACGCGCTCCACCTCGAGCGGCGAGCTGCCCTTGGCGGTGGGGCGCGCGGGGTCTGACGGCACGAGCACGTGCCAGATCGGCGGGTCGGCCCACGCACCCGGGAAGGTGGTGAGCGTGCCGCCGTAGATGTGCGCGTTGGAGAAGCTGATGAGGCGCTCGTCGCGGCTGCGGTAGTGCCACCCCAGCTGGCGCCACGGCAGCAGCGGGCCGAGCGCGTCGAGGATCGATTCGTAGCCGCGCGTGCCACCGTCCTCGGGAGGCAGGCCGTCGAGCGGCTCGGCGTCCGCCTCGTCGAGGTCCTCGGAGCTGGTGGACGCGAAGAACGCGGTCGGCGGCAGCTGCCGCTCGTCGCCCGCGACCACGAGCTGTCGCCCGCGCGAGATCGCAGCCACCGCGTCCTGCGGCATGATCTGGCTCGCCTCGTCGAACACCACCACGTCGAACACGGGGCGCTGCGGCAGCAGCTGGCTGACCATCAGCGGGCTCATCACCCAGCACGGCTTGAGGCCCAGCAGCACCGGCATCGTCTCGTCGATGAGTTCGCGCACGGGCTTGTGGCGCGACTTGAGCGACGCCTGGCGCTCGAGCAGCCCGCTCTCGGCCGGGTGCTCGTTGCGGCGGCGGATGGCCTCGGCCGCCACGGCGCGACGCACGCGCGAGCTGGTGCTCTCCACGTGCTTGCGGTCGGCGGCGGCGAACTGCGCGCGTGCGGCATCGAGGCGCTCGGCGGAGAGGCGCGCGAGGCGCGGGTCGGTGAGCGTGACCGCGTCGATGACCGAGCGGCTCCAGACGCCGCGCAGCGTGCGCTCGAGCCCGTCGGCGGTGACGCGATCGCCGCCCTGCTCGGCGCACCACTCGAGCACGGGAGCGAATCCGGCGCCGTCGAGCGCCACGCGCAGCGCGTGGATGCGCGGCAGCTTGGCGAGGGTCGGCAGGTCGGCGGCGAGCGCCGCGAGGTGCGTGTCGAGCGCGTCGAGGGAGAGCGCCGCGAGCGTCGGGGTGCCGGAGAGCGACTGCAGCTCGACCACGTCCGAGCGCAGCGCCGCGGCATCGGCGGCGTAGCCGGCCGCATCGGGGTGCGGGCGGGGCGCGCCGCCAATCGACGCGAGCGCCCACTCGTCGCGCAGCGCCAGCAGGGCGGCGGCGTCCTCGTGCGGCGGGACGGACGCCTCCGCCTCAGGCCGCAGCCGCGCGAGCAGGTCGCGGCGCGCTGCGCGGTAGCGCCCGGACGTAGTCATCCGCCACCAGTGCGCGACGCGGCCTGACGCGCCCGGCCGCAGCGCCGCCTCGGTCGCGGCGAGATCCGCGTCCCACGTCGCGTCGCCGTAGCGCGCGCACAGCTCGCTCGCGCGCGTGAGCAGGTCGGCGTCGCGGTCGAGCGTCTCGAGCGACGTCGCGCCGGTCAGCCCGGTCGCGGCGGCATCCGCGATCCGCCGCCGCACCGCGCGCATCCGCTCCTGCCGCACCCCCACGAGCAGGGCCTGTGCGCGCTGCGCCTCGGCCTCCGTCGCGATCGGCGAGCCGCGCCACGGGCTCTGGCCAAGGCTCGCGCCGAGGCCGCCCAGCTCGACCAGTTCGCGCGCCTCGTCGCAACGTTGTCGCAGCGCGTCGGAGGTCGCGGCGTCGAGGTGTGCACCCGTCAGGCGCAGCAGCGCCTCCTCCCCCGATGCGAGCGCCTCGCTGAACGCGGCGTAGAGCGACACGCCCCACGGTTCGCGCACATCGTGCAGCGTGTCCGAGGCATCGTGGAGCTCCGCGCGCGCGGCGACCAGCGTGCGATGCAGGTTCGTCGCGTCGACCGTCTCGGAGCTGCCCACCCACTCGAGCGCCCCCTTGATCCGCGCCGCGAAGTGCCGGCGCGTGCCGACCCCGCCGTGCACGTCGAGCACGAGCGAGCCCAGCTCCTCCGAGTCGAGGCGCTTGGTCACAGCCTCGATGGCTGCGCGCTTCTCCGCCACGAACAGCACCGTCTTGCCCCGCGCGGCGAGGCTCGCGATCAGGTTGGAGATGGTCTGGCTCTTGCCGGTGCCGGGCGGGCCCTTCACGACCAGGCTCTCGCCCGCGAGCACGCGATCGATCGCCGCGTTCTGCGTGGAATCCGCATCGAGGATCAGGAACTCGTCCGCGGGCGGCACGGCATCGAAGTCGGGCATCGGCGCGTCCTGCGACGCAGCGCGGCGCTCGGCCAGCGCGTCGCGCGCCTCGGGCACGCCCGCCACCGCGGCGATCACGTCGTGGGCGGCGAGCGTCTCCACCATCGAGGCGAGGTCGCGCACCATCGGCAGCTTCGCGAAGGCGAAGTTCGCGAGCACGCGCCGCGGCTCGATCGTGAAGCCGGGCACGGCCGCGCACGCGGTGCGCACGAACTCGAGCGCGTCCTGCAGCTCGCCCTCCTCGTCGAGCTCGCCGTCGAAGCGTGCGTACAGGTCCTCCGGCTCGACCTTCGTCGCGTGCTCGGTGCGCAGGATGTGCAGGAGCGTCGGGTTGAGCTCGACCTCGCCCGTGAGCTGCACGTCGAAGCCGTCGAGCGCCGCGCCGCGCGGGGTGAGCCGCGCGCCGAGCATCAGCACCGGCGCGGCGGGCGGCCACGGGCCGGTGGTGTCCCACGTCGCGAGGCCGCACGCGACGTAGAGCGTGTGGATGCCGCGCTCCTCGAAGTTCTCCTGCGCCTTTCGGTAGACCGTGCGCGCCCGCGCGGGCACCTCACCCTCGCCCGGAGCGCCCAGCTCCTCCACCGCCACCGAGCGCAGCCGCAGCAGGCGATCGAACGGCTCGGTCTGCGCAGGCGCCAGCTCGAGCGTGCCCTTGGTGAGCGGCTTGTACTTGAGCAGCGCGTTGCGACCCGTGCGGTCGATCATCAGGTCACACCACGCGCGCACGGCGCGCGCGACGATCCGCTCGCGCTCCGTCGCCTCGACCTCCACGCCCGCGTCCAGCTCGTCCGCGGTCGGACGTGATTCGAGCAGGTCGCGGAGGGAGTCGGTCACGTGGCGAGCCTACTCCGGCTTCGTTCCTGGTCGACGACGGAGCCGCGCCGTTACACGTCCCGCCGAAGCGGAATGCTCGGTCCACACGGCTACGCGGCCGCCACGGCGACGCGGCGCACTCAGAAGCTCGGGGCCCCCACATGGTGAACCTCACGGTCGATTTCATCGCGTCGCTGGACGGCTTCGGGGCGGCTGATGGCTGGCCGGGCTACTGGGGCCTCGAGGGACCCGAGTACCTGGAGTTCATCGGTGACACGACCGAGGGTCCGCACACGACGCTCATGGGCGCGACGACGTACCGCCTGATCTCAGGAATTGCCGAGCAGATGCCCGATGATCCCGGCCTCGCCCGCATGACGGCGATGCCGAAGGTGGTGTTCTCCTCCACCCTGGAATCGCCGCTGTCGTGGGCCAACACCGAGCTCGTCGACGGCGACGCCGCCGAGTGGGTCCGTGACGCGAAGGAGCGCGGTTCGCAACCGCTGCGCACGGTCGGCAGCCTCAGCCTGAGCCGCTCGCTGCTGCAGTCCGGCCTGGTCGATCGGTTCCGGGTGGTCGTGTTCCCGGTGATCACGGGCGCATCCGGCACGGAGCGCATCCTCGATGGCTATCCCGATGTCACGCTCGAACTCGTCGACAGCCGCCTGTTCGACGGCCGGCTGCAGCTGCTCGAGTACATCCCCACCGTGCTCGATGCGCCTCCCGGCACCGGCGACCCGGATTGATCCGCGGATGGAGCGTGGTCGCCGTCGAATCCTCCGGGCGTCGTATCCACTCGAGGTGCCATAGGTTGTACCTTCACGAGCGAGGAGTTCCACCATGAGCGAGAGCGTCGAAGCAGCAACCCCCATGGTCGCCGGCGTGGACTACGTCATGGTCCCGGTGGAGGACCTCGACCGTGCACGAGCGTTCTACACCGACACGCTCGGCCTGCAGCCCGGACCCACGTGGGGCGGAGAGACGCGACCGATGATCGGCGCGGAATTCGAGACCGGCACGGTGACGATCGCGCTCATGGACGTGGGCAAGGTGGGTGGATCCTTCTCGACCGGTGCCGGCGCCATCGCCCTGCAAGTCGACGCCGTGGAGGCGCGCCGCGCGGAGCTCGAGGCGGCGGGCGTGACCTTCCGCATGGACACGATCGACAGCAGCGTGTGCCTGCAGGCGATCTTCCCCGACAGCGAGGGCAACACGCTCATCCTCCACAACCGGTACGCCCCGAGGGAGTAACCACGAGCCAGCCTCAGGGGGGGGGCGCGGGCTCCAGTTCCTTCGTGATGACGGGCGCGTGCGGGATGTGCGGGTGGTCCGCCGTGCCCGTCGGCGCCGGAGCGTGCGTGGGCCGCGGGCGCTGCGGGTGATCAGCGGTGCCGTTGAGCGCGCCGGTGCCGCTGTGCGAGGGCTCGCCCTTGCCGATGCCTCCCAGGTTCCGCGCGCCGCCGGTCGCCGCCGAGACCGCCGCGGGACGGGCCGGGGCGAGCGGGTGGGCCGGGCCCGCCGGGCGGGGTCGTGCACCAGCGGGCAGCCCGTGGTCCAGCGTGATGGCGGGCGTCGCGTGCTTGGCGTGCTTGGTGATGTGCATGGTGGGTCCTGTCCGTCGAGATCCTCGGGAGCCGGTGGCTCCGCGTCCACAGTCAGGTTGCACCCGGATGCCGCGCAGCGAATGGCACCGTTCCACCTAGGTTGCGCACTCGGCCGCGTCTAGGACCTCCGCCAGCGCGCCCGCTCGCCGCCCTCGCTCAGCCCCTCGAGGGTGAGCAGTGTGACGACCACCCGCATGCGGTCGGGCTCGCGGCTCGAGACGATCGCGCTGGTGCGGTCGTCCAGGTGCACGAAGTACTCGTGCTGCGCGAGGCTCGACCCGTTGATCCACATCGGGGGCTCCTTGGAGACCGGCCTGGTGCCGAGCAGCTCCATGATCCGCGGGGTGCGCGCCGCGGCGCGCTCGTAGAGCCGCTTGCGCGCGTGGTCGGTGAGGTGGACATCGGCGGGCACGCGCAGATCCTCGCATCCGCGTGGGCGCAAGCGGCCGGCAGGTGGCGTCGCCGGGCACGACGCCCCGTCCTCGGATGGAGACGACGTGCGTCGCGCGCGACACTGATCGCGTGATCTCGTCCGCCACCCCGACCACCACGCGCATCGTGCCGCACCCGCGCACCTCCGACCTGATGGTCGCGCGGATCGACGCGACGCCGGACTTCGGCGCCATCGAACGGATGCCGCGCGGGTCTGAGCGACGCACCGCCGCGTACGACGCGCTGGTGCGCACCGCGCGCGAGACGCAGGGCGCGGCGCTCGCAGCCCTGCAGCCGTTGGTGGCGACCGGCGTGGTGACCGCGGTCGAATCGATGTTCCTGCCGAACGCGCTGGTGATACAGGCGCCACGCGAATCGCAGGCGGCGGTGCGCGACGCCCTCGCGGGGGCCGCGCACGTCGCGAGCGTGCAGGCCGTGAAGCCGTTCGCGCTCGCGGACGCCCCCGATGCGCCGGCCGACACCGACCCGCCGACCTCGTGGGCCGTCGACGCGATCAACGCCCGCCCGGCGTGGGCGGCAGGCGCGGACGGGCACGGCATCACGATCGGCATCCCGGATTCGGGCCTCGACGCGACCCACCCCGGCCTGCGGGCGCAGTACCGCGGCACGCAGCCCGACGGGTCGCAGGACCACGACCACAACTGGGCCGACTTCATCGACGCGTCGCCGACGCCCCACGACCCGAAGGACATCGCGGCGGGGCACGGCACGCACGTCGCGAGCCAGGCGGTGACGCCGAACATCGGATCGGCGCCCGGCGCGCGCGTCATCGCCGCGCGCATGAGCGACCACGGCAACGCCAACACCTACTCCGCCTTCGAGGCGCTGCAGTGGATGCTCGCGCCGACGGAGGGGGACGGGACCGGCGCCGACCCCGCCCGAGGCGCCGACGTGGTGAACGTGTCGTGGGGCACGGCCGACGGCACCGACGAGTTCCTGCTGGAGAGCTACCGCGGACTGCGCGCCGCGGGCATCGTGACGGTCACCGCCGCGGGCAACGCCGGGCCCGAGGGCCGCATCAGCGCGCCCGCGTCGTACCCGGGCTTCGTCGCCATCGGCGCCTTCGACAAGCACGGCAACGTCGCGGATTTCTCCTCCCGCGGGCCCTCGCCCCTCCCCCACGCGGCAGGCGTGCACAACCCGACCTTCGTCGCCCCCGGGCAGGCGGTGCGCGCGGCCACCACCGGCGGCGGCTACGCGTACTCGTTCGGCACGTCGATGGCGTCGCCGCTCGTCGCGGGCGCCATCGCCGACCTGATGAGCGTCGCGCCCGGCGCCTCCAACGACCAGATCGTGGCGGCGCTTGCCGCCACGGCCCACGACCTCGCGGCCCCCGGGCCGGACGACGACAGCGGCCACGGGCTCATCGACATCGGCGCGGCGGCCGCGGCGCTGGGCGCCGGGCCTGCCTGAGCGCCG
>JAOPYS010000023.1 GCA_025964465.1 Thermoleophilia bacterium | reverse complement strand
TCGGTGCAAACTCCTGGGGGTGGTGGCGATGCATGACGCCGGCACTTCGCAGCCAGCACCCTCCCCCACAACCCCACTTCCCGGAGTGCGTCCCCCTCCGGCCACGGCGCTTGCCCACCGTGGCCGCTCAAGCCGTCGAGCTACGGCAGCGGGTTGCTGGGCGTGAAGCAGGTCCCGCCGGGGGGAGCGGACGGGAGGACCGCCGTTCCCGTGTAGCTCTGGGCGACTTCGCTGAGCGACGAGGACACGGGCGTGTTGCCGTTTGCGTTCCAGGTGCCCTCCGACGAGGCGACGAAGCCCTGGAGATACATCCGCACGGTGTTCGAGATGTCGGACACGCGAACGCGGAACGCCTTGGACACCCCGGCACTGCTCGCCGCGTTGTTGTGGACGTAGCCGCAGATGACGTTGGATTCGCCGGCGGCCGATGCCCCTGCTTGGAAGTTGATGTCCGCCAGTCCCGTTGTTGCCGACGCCGTCGTCGTGTTGTTCGCGATCGTCGCATCGAGGCGCGCAGTGCCTGCCCGCGAGATCCCATCGATGACGAATGCATCGGAGGGTGCCGCCGTGGCGACGTTGTTCGTGATGTCCACGACGTTGGAGCTCGTCTCCTGCGCGAGCACGCGAATTGCCCCTCCGATCGCGGCGACGGAGATCGCGGGGTTGTTCTGGATCCGCCCCATGATCGTGCTCCCGAGGAACGACGTGATGTTCACGCCTGAGCCGCCCTGACTGTGGATGATCGGGTTGCCGATGATGTTGTACCGGTGGATCGCCGTGTCGTTGGAGTTCAGGTCGATGCCGGTGCCGATATCCGCGCCGCTGTCGATCGTCGTGCCGGTGATGTCCGTGCTCGTGATCGACGTGTCCTCGCCGATCACCTGGATCCCCTGCGTGCGCAGGCGCAGGAAGGAGCTGCTGACCACGTCGATCGTGGTGTTGCCCGCGAGGAACGTGCGCACCTGCAGGCCGCCCTCACCGATGCTGCTCGTCCCGCCGCCGCTCAGGGTCTGCGTGTCGCGGAACGTGCTGCCGGAGACCGTCATCGCCATGGTGCCGCCGTTGTTGACCACGTCGAACGCGTTGGTCGCAGGGAACGAGATCGTGTCGTTCGTCACGTTCACGATTCCCGACAGGTTCTGCATCTCGACGCCGCTCTCGTTGGCCTCGTTGCCCGCGTTGGCCACCGTGCTGTTGCTGAGCGTGAATCCGCTGACGGAGATGCCGACGATCCCCTGCTCCGCGGCCCCGGTCAGCGTGAGGCGATCGAGCACGACGCCGGACACGTTCGACAGGTAGATCGCGCCGTTGCAGGACACGATGACGAGGTCGTCGCAGGTGCCCGCGCCGCCGGCGTCGACCGTGTTCGCGTTGGTCAGGTTCATCCGCGTCAGGGACAACCCTCCGCCGACGCTCCGGGCCTCCACCCCTCGTGACGAGACGTTCTGGATCGTGCCGCCGGATCCGGCCGCGCCGTTGCCCGTCACCGTCAGGCCGCCGGAGGCGCCGGTCGTGTCCAGCACGATGCCCTTGGCGCTCCCGTTCGTCGAGATCGACTGGAAGGTCAGCCCGCTGGCGCCGATCGTCGTGTTCGCGACATCGAGGGCCGTGCCGGTCGTGGAGGTGATGGAGTTGCCCGAGCCCGAGACCTGAACCGTGCCGGCACCGCTGGCGGAGTATCCGGTACCGCTCGTGGTGTCGATGTCGAGCCCCCCGCCGGAGAACGCCCAGGTGTGGGCCGTCGCACCCCCGACGTAGGAGATCGCCGGGCTCGCTCCCGTGTTGAGCGTCTTGGCGGCGCCGCCGAACACGGTCGACCCTCCGGTGTTGTTGAACCCCGAGATGCCACCGCCGGCGTCGCTCGAGTCGGTGATGTTGCCGGTGAGCGCGATGACGCCCCCGGTGCGGCCCGAGATCTCCGCGGTGGCGCCGGCCCCGTCGCCGAGGGTGCCGGGGAAGGTGAACGCAGCGCTGCCGCCGTTGATGTCGACCGCAATCCCGGCAGCTCCGGAGATGGACGATCCGGCCGACGCAGAGAGTGTCGACGTGCCGTTGCCGTCGAAGTTGATGCCGTCGGTCGAGCTGCTGGTGGAGGTGACCTGATCCAGCGGGAATATGGAGGAGGTCGCCGACACGATGTCGAGGGCGGGGCCGCCAGTGGCGCTCACGTTGGAGATCCCCGCCGCGGGGACGGATACGGTGCCCGGGTTCTGCAGGCTCAGTGCTGCCGACGCCCCACTCGAGGTGCTCAGGCTCAGGTCGGTGCCGACCCCGTCGCCGAGGGTCGTCGTGCCACTCGTGTTCGTGAGCGCGACCCCGCCGGTCGTCGAGCTCGCGACGGTGATGTCGTCGAACGTGCTGCTGCCGAGGCTCGAGCTGTTGACGACGAGCCCCGCAGCCTGCGCGACGTTGATCGAGATGGTGCCCACCGCGAGGAAGTTCACCGTCCCGGCCGACTGGACGTTCACGCCGATGGACCCCGACGTGCGCCCGGTGGCGCCCGTGTTGTCGACGGTCAGGTCGGAGACGTTCCAGGTCCCGGTCGTTCCGACCAGGTCGAGCCCCGGCTGCGTGCTGGCCGTGCCGGTGTCGACGATGCGCACCTTCGCGATCGTGCCACTGGCATCGCCCGCGTCACCGGCGACGCCGCTGCCGGCGCCGGCCGGGTCGACCTCGAAGCCTGAGACGGTGTTGCCCGAGGCGAGGGTCACGGCATCGGCCCCGGTGCGGGTGATGAGCGGGTACGAAGGGGTCGCGGCCTGCAGCGTGAACCCGCCGACCACGAGGTCGGCGGCTCGGCCGATCAGCTGCTCGTTGGCATCGAGCGCGTAGCCGGAAGCCTGCCCCGTCGACGTGCCGTCGCCAGTGGACAGGTACGTCGTGCTGCCGGGGACGGTCTTCGCCTCTGCCTGCGCGAGCGTGTCGAACGGCGCGGTGCTCGTGCCGGCGTTGCCGGCCGCGGCGTTGTCGACGTAGAACACGCATCCGGAGATGGCGATCGTGATCGTTCCGATGGTCGTCAACGTGCCGTCGGAGACCGTGTACGTCACGGTGTCGGACGCGACCGCGCACCCGGCCGGCGGCTGGTAGACGAAGTCACCGTCGGCCTGGAACGTCGTGATCGTCCCCGCCGTGGCGGTCATCGCCGTGATCGTCAGTGTCGCCGTCTGACCCGCATCGGGGTCGGTGTCGTTGGCGAGGACGTCACCCGTGACGGTCTTCGACGGCGTCGACACCGCCAGCGCCCCGTCGCTCGGGTCGTCCACGATCAGCGTGGTGTTGCCCACCGCGCTGTTCGCCCCGTTGATCGCATCCGCGCCCACGACAGGCGCCTCGTTCACGTCGTTGACGGTGATCGTGAAGTCCTGCTCCGTGAACAGGGATCCCTGGTCGGTGGAGCGCACGCGCACCGAGTAGGTGGCCTTGACCTCGAAGTTGAAGGACGCGTTCGCGCGCAGGTTGGTGCCGGAGACGTTGAAAGCAGCGTTGTCGGTCGAGCCCGTCCCGGCCACGAGCGCGTACGTGAAGGTGTTGCCCGCGTCGGGATCGGTGGTGGAGACCGTGCCGACGACGGCGTTCGCACCAGCGTTCTCGTCGATGTCGGGCGAGGCCAGCGCGACGGCGCTCGGCGCCTCGTTGAGGTCGGTCACCGTGATCGTGAAGGCCTTCTCGAAGAAGTCGCCCGCCGAGTCGGTCGACCGCACGCGGACGGTCCGTGTGGCACCTGCTTCGAAGTCCAGGGCGGAGCTGGTGCGCAGCGTGGCCCCCGAGACGTTGAACGATGCGTTGTCGGTGCTGCCCGCGCCGGCGACGAGGGTGTACGTGAACGTGTCCCCGGCGTCCGCATCGGTGGTCGACAAGGCCCCCACCGTTGTGTTGCTGACAGCGTTCTCGACGATGGTCGCGGCGCTCAGGGCGACGTCCGTGGGCGTTTGGTTGACGACGACGGTGATGGTGAACGCCTCGGTGTAGGACGCGCCGGTGACGTCGGTCACCTGCACGCGCACGGAGCGGCTTCCGCCCGGGAGCGGACCGGTGGTCTGCAGGGAGGTGCCGACAACCTGGAACGAGGCGTTGTCGGTGTCGCCGGCTCCGGTGACGAGCGAGAACGTCGGCGTGTCCCCCGCATCCTGGTCGGTGGTCGAGAACGTCCCGACGACGGTGCCGGACGGCTCGTTGAAGTGCACGGTCGCGTTGGAGAGCGCGATGTCGGTCGGCGCGTCGTTGGCGTTGACGACGGTGACGGTGAACGCCTGCTGGGCGAACGCTCCGGTAGCGTCGGTCGAGCGTACGGTCACGGCGTAGGACGCCTTGGTCTCGAAGTCGGCCGAGGCGAGCAGGCGCAGGTTCGCGCCGCTCACGTCGAAGGACGCGGCATCGGCTCCACCCACGACCGTGTAGGTGAACGTGTCACCGGCATCGACGTCGCTGGTCGAGAGCGCGCCGACGACGGTCGGTGCGACCTGGTTCTCCGTCACGGTGGAGGTGGCGAGCGCGACCGCCGTGGGTGCGTCGTTGACGCAGGTCACCGTGGCCGAGACCGTGGCGGTGGTGAAGCCCGGCGTCAAGGTGTAGGTGAAGGACTGGGCTCCGCACGCGTTCGCGTTCGGCTGGAACGTGAGGCCCGTGCCGCCACCGGTGATCGCGACGGCCCCGCTCGCCGGCTGCGTGACCGAGGCGATCGACCTCGGCCCGGCGTCCACGTCCGTGTCGTTGGCCAGCACGGCGATCGCCGTGGCGCCGGAGTCCTCGCCCACCGTGGCGCTGTCGGCCACCGCGACCGGCGCGTCGTCCACGCACGTCACGCCCACCGCCACGGTCGTCGTCGACCCACCCGGGGTCAGCGTGTAGGTGAAGGTGTCCGGCGTCGTGCCTGGCGGCGTGTTGCAGTAGTTGGCGCTCGGGGCGTAGGTCAGGCCAGTCCCGCCGCCGGTGATTACGACGGTGCCGTTGGCGGGCTGCGTCACCGACGCGAGCGTCTTCGGTCCGCCGTCGATGTCGGTGTCGTTGGCGAGTACGTTCACGGCATTCGCACCCGAATCCTCGACCACGGTCGGTGAATCGCCGAGCGCGACAGGTGCGTCGTCGACGCACGTCACCGAGACGGAGACGGTGGTCGCCGACCCGCCGGGCGTGAGCGTGTAGGTGAACGTGTCCGACGTCGCAGTGCAGAAGTCTGCGTGCGGCGTGTAGGCCAGGCCCGTGCCGCCGCCCGTGATGAGCACCGCGCCATCCGCCGGCTGCGAGATCGAGACGATCGACTTCGGTCCCGCGTCGACGTCGCTGTCGTTCGCGAGCACGTCGAGCGCGGTCGCGCCGGAATCCTCCGCTACCGTCGGCGCATCGGCCACCGCGACCGGAGCGTCGTCGACGCAGGTGACGTTGGCGGTGACGGTCGCCGTCGAGGTGCCGGGCGCGAGCGTGTAGGTGAACGAGTCCGAGCCGCAGGAGTCCGCTTCGGGCTGGAACGTGAGCCCTGTGCCACCGCCGGTGATGACCGCCGTGCCGTGCGTCGGCTGCGTGACCGATGCGATGGACCTGGAGCCGAGGTCGACGTCGGTGTCGTTCGCGAGCACGTCGACGGCCGTAGCGGCTGCATCCTCGAGCACCGTCGTGGAGTCGGCGACGGCGACCGGTGCGTCGTCGACGCAGGTGACCGTGACCGAGACGGTCACGGTCGATCCACCCGGCGCGAGCGTGTACGTGAAGGACTGCGCTCCGCACACATTGGTGTTGGGCTGGAAGGTCACGCCCGCCCCACCGCCGGCGATCACCACGGCGCCGGCTGCCGGCTGCGTGACCGAGGTGACGACCTTCGGCCCGCCGTCGACGTCGGTGTCGTTGGCGAGCACGTCGATCGCCGTGGCGACGGCGTCCTCGAGTACGGTGGCCGAGTCCGCGACCGCCACGGGCACGTCGTCGACCGCGGAGACGGCGACCGCCTTCGTCGCCTCCACCGAGTTCGAATCCCCGTCATTCGCGACGAAGCCGACCGCCTTCGATGCCGGCGGAGCATCGGACGTCGACGCGAACCGCACCGAGCGCAGCGCGGTCTGGTAGTTGGCGACGTTGGACGTGCCGGTGAGCGTGAGCACGCCCGTGCCCGCAGCGTATGAGCCCGTGATGCCGTTCGCGCTCGTGAAGGTGAGGGCGTCACCGGCGCCGAAGCCGGTCGCCACGCGCACGACGGCGCCCTCGAGCGTCGCGTCGTCGACGTCCGCGAGCGTGATGCCGCCGTCGACCTGGACCGACGCGGCCTGCTCGGTGTACGCCACCGAGCCGGCGCTCGTGGTCACCTCGGGCGCGTCCTGGTCGGACGTCACCACGATCGAGGCCGCATCGCTCGTCGTGAGCGCCTCGTCGGAGACGGTCGTCGTTACGGCGCGCGTCGCGGTCGACGGGTTGGACGAGGTGTCCGTGTAGGTGACGGCGCGCAGCGCGGCCTGGTACGTCGCCGAGGACGCGGCGCCGGTCAGCGTCAGTCGACCTGACGGGGCGTCGAACGCCCCGGAGATGCCGCCCTGGTTCGCGACGCCGAGCACGTCCTCGCCGGCCACGTAGCCGGAGCCGATCGTCACCGTTGCGCCCAGCAGCAGTGCGCTGTCGATGTCGGAGACGGTCGTGGCCGGAGCGACCGCCTGCGCGCCATCGCCCTCGGCGTAGGCCAGCGTGGCCGGAGCCGTGTCGAGCACCGGCGCGTCGTTGATCGGCGTGACCGTGATCGCGATGGTCGAGGCCGCGCTGGTGGCACCGTGGCTGTCGGTCACGGTGAAGGAGATGGAGTCGGTGCCGGCGTAGTCCGCGAGCGGGGTGTAGGTGCGCAGCGACCCTGCACCGACCAGCGCGCCGTGTGCCGGGCTCGACACGATGGTGGCGGTGACGGCGTCACCGTCCGAGTCGGTCCCACCTAACGTCACGGTGGCGGAGCCGTCCTCGACGAGCGTCACCGTCGCGGCGGTGGCGACGGGCGCGTGGTTCGCGTCGGGCGTCGTCGTCGGCACGTCCTCCTCCAGCAGCGGCGGCTCCACGCCGGCCGAGTGGCCCGTGAACGAGTCGGCGAGGCGGGCACCGCGGCCCAGCGACTGGGTCGCCGTGGAGGAGCCGCCTGCCGCCTCCGACAGGGTCGCCTGCTCGCCCGCGGCGCGCACCTCGTCAGGTGAGGTGGCGAACGCCGTGAGCCCGCGCAGCAGGTCGTTCGTGAACTCGAGCAGCTGGCCCGGGTTGGCCGCGTTGCGCACGACCGTGCGACCCACGCGCAGCCGGGGCACGTAGGCGAACGACTGGTCGCCTCCGTCGGGCGCGAGGAATGCCGCGAGGTTCGGCAGGTCGCCCATGAGCGCGCGGAAGCGCGAGGCGTGCGGGGCGTCGACCACGATCGAGAACCGCGTTCCCGGATACGCCTCGACGATGTCGCGGATGCGGCGGGCGGCGAGTTCCTGGAGGCGGACGGAACGGCCGTGTGCGGCGGAGCCGAGCAGCACCGCAGGGTCACCCGTCGACTGCGCCGCGCCCGCGGCGTACACCACGACGTTGCGGCAGCCGTGGTCACGCATCACCTTGGCCAGGAAGGCGGTCGGACTCAGGCGGGATGCAGCTTGGAACCGCATCACGACGATGCGCCGATCGGCGGCCGCGAGGCGCGTGTAGAAAGCCGCGACTGCGCGCACCGACCGGTCGACCCCAGCGACGGCGCCGTTGCTCCCGAAGGTCTCGCCGTAGAGCACCACGCACGAGCGCTGCTCACCGAGCTGGCGCGCGAACTCCGCAGCGGTCGGGCCGCTCGTCGGCTCCGCCGGCCGCAGCTTGGGGGCGGCAGTCGCAGTGCGCAGCCGTTCGAACACGCGCGTGGCGGGATCGGCGTACGCCGCCGTCGAACGCAGGAACGAGGGCGCGACGCCGTCCACGAGCGGCGCCGAGGACAGGATGGGCGAGACCTGCACGCGACCGCTGATGGCCCCGACCAGCACGACCCGCGCGGGGTGCGCGTGCTGCGTGTCGGGCGCCAGGTCGACGTAGAAGAACCACGACGGCTCCCTGGCGACGAGCAGCGCGGGAACGGACGCGTCGTGGATGGCGGTGAAGATCGTGCGCGCGCGCGCCCGATCCGCCTCGACCGCTCGCAGCGACATCGGCGTGCTCGAGGCCGTCACGCGAGCCCCCCGGCGCACGAGGGGCGACTCTGCGAACACCACCACGGGGCCTCGGAGGTGCGACACGTTCGCCGCACGGAGCGCCACGGCAGCTGCGCTCCGGCGGGTCGGGGCGGCTGCGTCCGCCACGGAGGCGAACAGCGCGAGCGCGACGACGGTCAGGAAGCAGGCGGAGACCAGGGAGCGCAGGCGCGCGGAAGGGGAGGGCATTCGGGCAGGGTACCGGAATCCTCGTCCATCTGGTTCACTTGTCAAACATGTTCAGTCGTCGTACCGATGGGAGGACCGTCAGCTGGCGCTGCGCAGCTCCGGCCACGGCACGTCGACGGCGAACGACGGGGTCGCGCGCTCCGCGAGGTTCGTCGCCGGGCGGTGCTCGAACACGTTGCCGCCGAGCCGCGCGAAGCGGGTGCGGTGCGCCTCGCGCTGCTGGTAGTAGGCCTCGAACTCGGTGATCAGCTGGAGGTCGCGGTGCAGGCCCTCCACCTCGATCCCCTCCATCATCGTCTCGGCCTCGAAGGCGCAGCGCGGGCACAGGGCATCCTCGCGCTGGCGGAAGGTCAGTCCGTTGCAGCCGACACAGGTGTGGCTTCCGGGCAGCAGTTCGCCGTGGTTCGCATCCATCGTGGTCCCTCCCCCAAGGGTCGACCGCGCGCCTCGGGCAGCGGCGTTCGGTCACAGTCATTGTGGACGGAGGGGAGATTCCAAAACGGCGCAACCGCGTCGACGTGCAACGCCGGGCGGGCGTGCTCTCCGGGCGACGCGGGTGCCCTGCGCGCGTTGGTACGATCACGCATCCATGACCCCTCCCTCCACCACCACCGAGCCGCGCCTGCGAGACCGCGCGATCGTGCGCTCCATCCCGATGCTGCCGCGGCGGCTCGTGCAGCGGATGTCGGCGCCCTACATCGCGGGGGCCTCGCTGGACGACGCCATCACGACGGTGGAGGGGCTGGCGGCGCGCGGCATGGGCACGACGCTCGACGTGCTGGGCGAGGCGATCAGCCGGCGCGAGGAGGCCGAGGCGACGCGCGACGCGTACCTCGCGGCGATCGCGCGGCTCGGCGAGATCGACGCCCCGCGCGAGCGCGTGCGCAACGTGAGCGTGAAGCTGACGGCGCTCGGGCTGGGGATCGACGACCGGCTCGTGCACGACAACGTCGACGCGATCGCCGCGGCGATGGCCGAGATCGACGGGTTCGTGCGCGTCGACATGGAGGATTCGCCGTACACCGACGCGACGCTCGAGCTGTACCGCGCGCTGCGGGCGGCGGGGCGCGACAACCTCGGCATCGTGGTGCAGAGCTACCTCAAGCGCACGCGGGCGGACGTGGAGCAGCTGGCCGCGGAGGGCGCGCGGGTGCGCGTGGTGAAAGGCATCTACGTGGAGCCCGAGGCGATCGCCTGGCGCGACATGGACTCCATCAACCGCAGCTACCTGGACCTGTGCCGGATCCTGGGCGAGGCGGGGTGCCACGCGGCGTACGCCACACACGACGACCGGCTGATCGACGGGTGCCGCACGCTGGTCGCCGAGCTCGGGCTGGACAAGGACCGCTACGAGTTCCAGATGCTCCTCGGCGTGCGCGAGGAGGCTCGGGCCGACCTGCTCGGGCAGGGCCACCCCGTGCGCGTGTACGTGCCGTTCGGCGCGCAGTGGTACGAGTACTCGGTGCGGCGGCTGCGCGAGAACCCGCGCGTGGCGGGGCACGTGGCCAAGGCCACGATCGACGGCTGGCGTCGGCGACTGCCGGGCGGGCGATGAGCTCGGAGCTGCCGGGATTCGCGCTCGCGGGCGCGCCGGTGTTCAACTCGGCCGAGGGCTCGACGATGGGCGCGGGCCAGTACCCGGACGCGAC
>JAOPYS010000009.1 GCA_025964465.1 Thermoleophilia bacterium | reverse complement strand
GCGACGCCATCGCGCAGGCGATCGAGGACGCGTCGCGACAGCGCACGGCCACGGCGGAGGCGACGATCAACCGCACCCGCGAGGAGCGCACGCAGGCCGATGCCGCCCTCGAGCGCCGGCAGGCGCTTGCCCGCGCGGACGAGCGGGCGGACACGGAGCGGCTCGACGGGACCCGACGCGAGGACGAGGCCGCGCGCCTGCGCCGTGACGTCCAACGAGGAGACACGGCGCTGCAGCGCGACCGCGAGGTGCAGCGCGACGACGCGTCGCTCCTCGCGCAGGACCGCACCACGCAGCTGTCGGCGGCAGCCGGCGCGGCGCACTTCGGAGCGGGTCGGCCACCGGCTCGGATCGAGGATCGCGGTGACGAGGAGGAGACGGCCGACGACGCGCCCGTGGAGCGCCCCGCGCCGATCGATCGCGTCGTGCGGGCTCGCAGGGGGCGCTGACCACTGCGCCTCACCATCTCGCCCAGGGGTACCTGACCACCATGGGTCTCGCCATCGCATGCAGCCTGTGCGCTGCCGGTGCCACCGGGTGCGCCGCCTGCCTGCGCCGGGCGCGCTGCGTGTGGCTCGCGCTGCTGCCCGTGCCGCTGCTCATGGCGGGCTGGGTGGTGCTGCTCGGGCTGGACGCGCCGAACCTCGTCATGGGGTCGGTCGCGTACCTCGGCTTCCACGTGGTCGACCTGCTCCTTGTGGTGCTCACCATCGCCCGGCTGCTCGAGGGCATGCCGCCGTCCGCGCCGCCGCCCGAACCCGGCGACCGCGAGGACGACGGTGGCGGCGGCGGTGGCGGCGGCGGGCGAGGCCCCGAGCCGAGCGGGGGCGGTGGTGGCGTTGCCCCCGCCGTGCGTCGCCGGCGAGCGGCGGGCCAGCGCCGGGCGCCGCGTCGCGGTGGGCCGCCGCGGCATGCCGCCCCGCGCACGCCACGCCGTGCGCCGGCGCGCGTCCAGCCACACCGGTGATCCGATCGGCCCGCTGCGCGCGATAGACCGACATGCGGGGGATCGTGAAGGGACTCATAGCCGTCGGCGCCGTCGCGGCGCTCGCCGGGTGCAGCGCTGCCGGCATGGCTGCGCGCCCGGACGAGGCGAACGCGCACGACGACGACGCGCCGCCGCCCGGCGATGGTCCGTCGGGCTCCGGGCCCTCGGGTACGTCCACGACGGCGCCCGCGCCGACACCGACCCCGACCTCCACCACTGCGCCGGCGGAGCCGAGCACCCCGGCGGCCGACGGCCACGTGCGGCTGCAGTCCAACTGGGACGCCCGGACGGGCCCCGCCCTCGACCAGCTCGCCAGCACGACCTTCGGGGCGCGCCTGATCGACGCCTACCGCGCCGGCGGTGCCCCGATCGAGGTCGACGCGAGCCTCGCCACGCCCGCCAGCTACCAGTACCGCACCACCACGGTCGACCACGGCACGCCGGTCGTCACGCCCCGGCGCGTCGCGATCACGCCCGACGCCATCGCCGACCCGCGCACCGCGGCGACGCTGCTCGGGCACGAGCTGATCCACTTCGTCGACCACACCGCCGGCACACCCCTGAGCGATGCGGTCGAGGGGGCGACGGGCATCTCCGAGCACGCCCGCCGGGTGATGGACGAGACGATGGCCTACACCGTGCAGCGCGAGCTCACCGAGGTGCTGCACCCGCAGCCGTCGCCGGGGCGGTTCACGTACGAGGGTCACTCCAGCACGCTCGACGGCTTCGACGACCAGGGGCAGCCGAAGTTCGGGCGCCGCTCGCTCGTCGCGACCTTCGACGCGGTCGCCGCCGACCCGATCTACCGCACGGCGCTCGGGCTCAAGCCCGACGAGTTCGCGGCCTCGCGGCCGGCGATCGTCTCCGCGCTGCGTGCCGCGACGCCCGCGCTCGACGACTACGTGCCGGCGGACCACATCAGCGTCGAGTGACCCGCGCGGCTGCTACGGTGGCCCCAGGTGGACGACGAACCCGCACCCCCCGGCCCGCACGAGGTCGAACGCCCCTCGGTGCTGCGCGCCATCCTCGGCCCGTTCGTGTTCTTCGGGCTGCTGCTGCTGAAGTTCGCCAAGCTCGCGTTCATCGCGGTGAAGGGCATCAAGTTCTTCGGCACCGCCGCGTCGATGGTGGTCTCGATCGGGGCCTACACCATCATCTTCGGGTTCCCGTTCGCGCTCGGGTTCGTGCTGCTCCTGCTGGTGCACGAGCTGGGCCACGCGATCCAGCTGTGGCGTGAGGGGATCGCGGCCGGCGCGCCGGTGTTCATCCCGTTCCTGGGCGCGGCCATCGCGATGAAGGAGGCGCCGCACGACGCCGCGATGGAGGCCCGTGTCGGCATCGCCGGGCCGATCCTCGGGTCGCTCGGCGCGCTCGCGGTGCACGGCCTGGCCATCGCCACCGACTCGGAGCTGCTGCTGGCGCTGGCGTTCACCGCCTACTTCCTCAACCTGTTCAACCTCGTGCCCGTGTCACCGCTCGACGGCGGGCGCATCGCGGCGGCGCTCAGCCCGTCGCTGTGGCTGCTGGGCATCGTGCTGCTGGCGGGGCTGTTCCTGCTCAGCCCCAACCCCGTGCTCTTCATCATCGTCATCCTCGGCGGCCTCGACAGCTGGCGCCGCTACCGCTCCCGCGGCGAGAACGCCGAGTACTACGAGTCGGTCAGCCCGGCGTTCCGCGGCTGGCTGGCCACGACGTGGCTCGGCCTGGTGGTCGCGCTCGTGCTGCTCATGGACGCGAGCCACGTGGCCCGCCCGGTCTGAGCCAGCACGCCGACGGCCCTCAGGTCTCGGCAGTTGCAGGCGCGGTGGCTGGCGCGCGACGCACCGTGCGGATCAGCGCGAGCGACGCGACGAGCGCAAGGCCCGCGACGATCGCACCACCGATGAACGCAGAGTGCTGGCCGTGCACGAACACGTCCGCGTCGAACACGTGCAGGGCGTGCTTCCCCGCCCCGCTCGGTCCGCCCAGGTGCGCCGCGCGGTCCTTCGCGGCGTGCGCCCCGATCGTGCCGAGCACCGACAGGCCGACGGCGCCGCCGAGCTGCTGGCCCGTGTTGAGCAGCGCCGAGGCGAGACCGGTCTCGTGCGCGTGCACCCCGGCGACGGCTGACATCGTCAGCGGGACGAAGCTGCAGCCCATCCCGAAGCCCAGCAGCAGCAGGCCGCCCATCAGGTGCAGGTAGCTGCTCGACGCGTCGATCGTGGAGAACACCACCATCGCCCCGATCGCCGAGATCGGCCCGACGGTCAGGAACGGCTTGGCCCCGACCTTCGGGATGAGCCGCCGCACCACCACGAGTGACATGAACATGATCATGATCGGCATCGGCAGGAAGGCCATGCCGGTCTTGAGCGGGCTCCACCCGTGGGCGATGTCCAGGTACTGCGACGTGAAGAAGAACGTCGTGAACAGCGCCGCCGCGAGGCAGAGCATCGTCAGGTACGCGCCCGACCGGTTGCGGCTGCGGAAGATGCGCAGCGGCATGAGCGGCGCCTCCGTGTTGAGCTCGATGACCACGAACGCCGCGAGCAGCACGACCGACGCGACCAGCGCCACGACGGTGCCGGTGCTCGACCACGAGTGGGTGGCGGCGTTGGAGAAGCCGTACACCAGGCTGGCCATGCCCGCCGTCGCCGTGAGTGCGCCGGGGACGTCCAGCTTGGTGCCGTTGCCCTGCGACTCGCCGAGCACGCGGGGTGCGAGCAGCAGCACCGCGGCGCCGATCGGCACGTTGATGAGCAGCGACCAGCGCCATGACGCGAGGTCGGTGAGCACGCCGCCGAGGATCAGGCCGAGCGCAGCGCCGCTCGCCGCCATCGTCGCGTAGACCCCGAACGCGCGGTTGCGCTCGTCCCCCTCGGTGAACGTCGTCGCGATCAGCGCGAGCGCCGTCGGCGCGGCGATCGCACCACCGGCGCCCTGCACGGCGCGTGCGATGACCAGCCACGCCTCGTTCTGCGCCAGGCCTCCCGCGAGCGAGGCGACCGCGAACAGCCCGACGCCGACCATGAACATGCGCCGCCGACCGTAGAGGTCGCCGGTGCGCCCGCCGAACAGCAGCAGGCCACCGAAGGCGAGGGAGTAGGACGTGATCACCCACGTCAGCCCGGCCGAGCTGAACCCGAGGTCCTTGTGGATGGAGGGCAGCGCGACGTTCACCACCGTCGCGTCGAGCACGATCATCAACTGCGCGATGCAGATGACGGCGAGCGCGAGCCCGGGACGCCGGTGCTCCTGGTTGGCGGGCGGCGGTGTGGCGACGGCGGAGGAGCCGTTGCGTGAGGCGAGCTGGGTCATGGGGTCTTCGTCTCCGGGTGTCGGGCTGGTCGGCCGAGCATGGGCAGGAGGGCCTGGCCCACGACCTGCTCGGCGTAGTGGCGGTCGGCGGGGCGCCCGGTCATCAGTGCGCGCTGCAGCATCAGCGAGGGCACGATGGACGAGACGAACTCGATGTCGACGGTGTCGTCGAGCTCGCCGCGGTCGCGGGCGAGCTCCAGGAACTGGGCGATGCGCGCGATGCGCGGCTGGGTGAAACGCTGCTGGAAGGCGGCGAGCAGCTCGGGGTCGCGCGAGAACGAGCTGGCGATGCCGCCCATCACCTGGCTGCCGAAGGTGGAGCGCTGGCCGCAGCTCGCGGCGATGAGCGCGTCCAGGTCGCCGTCGAGCGAGCCCGTGTCGATCGCCGGCAGGGCGGGCTTGATCGTCGAGAGCGCGTCCATGACGAGCTCGGCCTTGGAGCTCCAGCGCCGGTAGATCGTCGCCTTGCCCGCGCCGGCGTGGGCGGCGACGTGGTCCATCGTGAGGCGGTCGTAGCCGTCGCGCACGAGCAGCTCGAGCGTCGCCTGCAGGATGGCGGCGTCGCGCTCGGGGTCGCGTGGACGGCCCCGGCGCGTCTTGGCGTCCTCGGATTCGTATGTCGTCGTGTCGACCACCAGCACACCGTAGCACAGAAACGGAACGGTATCGTTTCGTATGTCCCCGAGGCTGCGATCGGCTTCACATAGGTCGAACTACCCGATCCGCGAACGGGACACGGCCCCCACACTGGGGCCATGGGGTGCAGTTGTGGAGGAGGAGTGGGGCCAGCCGTGCTGCGGCCGCCTGACGCTGCGCCCGTGGCAGGTGGGGGTGCGCCGGGCCCAGCGGGCGAGCCCGCTGCGGTCCCTCCTGCGCCCACCGCAGCTCCGACCATCGGCGCGAGCTTCGACTCCGCGCCTGCGTCGGCGCCCGACCCGTCAGGTCGCCTGGCGCAGGCGGTCGCGGCACTGCCGGTTGCCCCTCCATTGCCCGCCGCCCCACCGTTGCCGGCCGCTCCTGGCGCGCCCGCCAGCCCCGTCGCTCCCGCTTCGGCAGTGCGCCCCGCCGCCGCGCGCGGTGCCGATGGCCCGGGCGTGGACCGCACGATCATTCCCGCCGCCAAGCTCGAGGCAGCCGACCCGGCGCTGCGCGGCAAGCTCACCCCGCCCACGGGTGGCAAGCCGCCGGCGGGCGTCACGATGCACTCGCGCGCCGACGGCACGCGCGTGCTGACGGTCAACATCCACGCCGCAGTGCCCGCCAGCACGAGCCGGGACAAGCGCTCCGACGAGGACATCGACGCGCTGCGCGACGTCGCCGCCTACGTCAACTCGGTGAACCCCGACGTGGTGATGGTGCAGGAGATCCGCGACCGCGGCGTGCGCGAGGCCGGGGGCATCACGCGCCAGGCGTCCGTGCTCGCGCACCTGATGGGCGCGACCGACATGGCCTTCACGCCGGGCACGATGAAGGGGTCGGGCGGCTCGGGCAGCGGGGTCTACACGCGCAACGGGTTCACGATCGGCCACGCGGTGAACGCCGACCTGCCCAACGGTTCGCTCGGCAACCGCTCCGCCGGCGTCGCGTCCATCAACCCGCCGTCGGGCGCAGGCCAGCCGTTCTCGGTGATCTCCACCCACCTCTCGAACCTGCAGACCGGCGAGGCCGACCAGGTCCGCGGCCAGCAGCTCACCGAGCTCGACCGCATCGCCACCGCGCTGCGCACGGGCGGCGACTTCACCTACACCGGCGTCGCCGATGGCAAGCGGCACACCGCCGCGGGTTTTCCCGCCGGAAAGCTCATGCTCGGCGGCGACCTCAACACGATGCAGGGCGGCACCGGCACGCGCGTGGATTCCGCCGACGACCGGTTGCGCGGCTCGGGCCTGCGCCACGCCAACGACCTGCTGCAGGCCAAGGGCGGCGCCGCGGCCCGGCGCGCCGACGACGGGCCGACGACCGGCAGCAACCGGCGCATCGACCACGTGTACCTCGAGGGCTTCGATGTCACCGACACCGCGATCGCCGCGGCGCGGGCGCGTGAGCTGCGCGGCGACGACCCGACCGACCACAAGGGCTACATCGTCGACGTGCGGTGATGTTGTCGCGCGCGGCGCAGTGGGCACGGCTCCGGCATGGTCCCTCGCCGCTCCGCCCGCCGCCTCGCCCTGCCCCTCGTGCTCGTGCCCGTGCTGGCGCTGCTGGTCACCGCCTGCGCGGCCGACGGCGACGACGTGAATCGCGGCCCGAGCGGGAAGGCCGACGCGGACATCGCCGACGTCGCCGGCGCGCTCACTGGCCGCTGGAGCGAGCCCAAGGGCGGCACGATCGAGTTCACGTCGGGCGGCGCGCTCACCGGCATGGACGGCTGCAACACGTTCGAGGGCTCGTGGACCGGCACCGAGTCGGCGCTGCGCCTGAAGACGAAGTCCACCTCTGACCACCGCTGCGTCGCCGCCCCGACCCTCCCCGTGACGGCGGAGATGAACGGCCTGCTCGACGGTGACACCCTGAAGCTGCGCAACTCCGACGGCGACGAGATCGACCTCGAGCGCACGAAGGCCGAGTAGCGGCTACGACCGCTCGATCGACCGGACGATGAAGCGCGTCATGACGCGCTCGCGGTCGGCCCGCATCGACCCGGTCCCCAACCCGTGCCCCGTGCCGGGCTCCGCCCACAGCAGCGCCGAGACACCCGGCTCGGCGCGGTCACGGGCGCGGCGCACGTACCGCGCCGCGGCGTCCCACGGCACCCGCCCGTCCTTCGTGCCGGTGACGGCGAGCACGTCGAACCCGACGGAGGCCGGCATCGTCGCGTAGGGCGACGCGGCGCGGATCAGGTCCCGCTCGATCGGGTCGGACCGCCCCCACATCGCGAGCTCGTGGTGGTGCTGGTCGCCCTGCCAGAGATCGAGCTGCGGCACGGTCAGCACGACGCCGCGCACGCCCGATGCGGGATCGTGCGCGGCGCCCGCCATCACGAGGGCGCCGTGGCTGCCGCCGAGCAGCACGACCCGGTCGGCGATCCGGCGGCGGACGTGCTCGACGCAGGCGACGACGTCGCGCACGGTCTGGAGCTTCCGCGCGCCGCGTCCTTCCTCGTGTCCGTCGCGGCCACGTTCGCCGCCGCCCCTGACATGCGCCACGACCACCGCGATGCCCTGGTCGAGCAGCGATGCGCGCATGGAGTGGCCGGGGCCGATCGCGAGGTGCCCGTACCCGCCGTAGGTCGCGACGAGGACGCCGCGCGCGGGGCGATGCGGAGGCAGCCACGCCGTCATCTCGACCGCGTCGCCGTTCTCGGTCCGCGCGCGCAGGTAGGTGACGGGGTGGGCCGGCGTCGGTGGCGTCGATCCCGGGGCGAGGTCAACCGACCGCTCGGCATCGGACCACACCTGGAGGCTCCCGGCCTCATCGAAGCTGAGCGCGATCGGCAGGAACCCGAGTTCGGCTGGACCGAAGCGCGCGTCCGGCTGTCCCACGCGCGTGACCCGCACGACCGGTCGGCCGGCGTGGCCGTCGATCGTCGCCGTCGTCGATCCGTCGTGCACCGCGCACTGCACCGACGACGCGGGCTGCGCCGCGCGAAGGAGGCGCCAGTCGTTGCCGGCCGACGTGAGCGGGAGGGGCGCGGCGAGCACGTGTCGACGGTCGAGCACGACGGTCGCGTGGCCGGCGTTCACGACCACCGCGAGGTCGTCCGCGTCGGGCAGGGTCTCCGACGAGGGCTCCCCCGTGTCGGTGTCGATGGCGGCCAGTCGCGGTGATCCGGAGGAGTGGAGGAGCGCGACCGCCGAGGACTGGCCCGGTCCGTACTCCGCCGCGACGAGCCGGGTCCACGCCGGTGCGGCCTCGGCGCCCTCGTCCGGTTCGCTGGCCCCTTGGGCTGGGTCCCAGTGGCACAGGCGGTCGCCAGCGCGGGTGCCGACGTAGCAGAGCGTGTCGCCGGCGGCCCACACCGCGGCTGAGCCGCCCGGAGCCCACGCGGCGGGGATCTCCTCCTCGTGGACGAGGCGGGCCGTCGCGAGGTCGAGCACCCGCAGCCGGTAGTGCTGCTCCCCGCCGTCGACGTCGAACACGATCGCCACGAACCCGCCGCTCGGGGACACCTCGACGGTGTGGAGCACGGGGCGGTCATCGACCGTACCGGTCCCGATCGCGTGGATCGGCGTCCAGCGCGACGCGCCCGTGCGGCGCCGCCGGATCGAGAGGCTCCCGTCCGTCCGCCGGAGCGCATGGATCGAATCATCACCCGCCGGGAGGGTGGGGCCGGCAACATCACGCGGGCGCGTCGGAACGTCGCCTTCCCCCGGTGTCCAGATGGAGTCGATCGTGCGGGCTCGCTCGACCTGCAGGAAGCGTGCGAGCTCGGCCGGCGCCAACCGTCCCAGGCGCCCGTGCTCGTCGATGTCGAGCGCCCCCGTCGCGGGGTCGATCCGCAGTACGGCGTCGGCGTCGCGGCGACGACGGACGGTGATCGGTCCGGCCGGTCCCTGCACGGACGCTGGGAGCGTGACCCTGCCCGCCCGGAACTCGAGAGTGGCGCGGCACGCACCGTCCGCGTCGAACCACGCCCACTGGCCCTCGAGCCGCCCGTCGACCACGTGCCCGCTGCGTTCGAGCTGCCCGTTCGCGTGCCAGCCTCGGAGCTCCCCGTGCAGCGTGCCGTCGCGGTAGCGCGCTCGCCACCGCGGCCGCCCGCTGGGCCACTCGATCCGCGCAGCGCCGTGTCGTCTGCCGCGCCGATGCCGCACCACGGCTCGCGTCCCGTCGAGGGCATCGTAGGTCGACGGACCGTTCAGCTCACCGTCCCGCCACTCCTGCCGGGCGACGATGTTGCCGAAGTAGTCGTACGTCAGTGACACACCGTGTCGCACCCGGTCGCGACGTTCCGCGTCCCAGACGCACCTGCCGTCCTCGAACATGCGGTCTCGCTCGCCCGCCTGCGTCGCGCTCGGGCGACCGTCCGCCCCGAACCACCGGATCGTCCCGACGTACTCGTCGCCGACGAGGGTCCAGGAGCGTTCGCGGCCGCCGAACGCGTACCAGGTCTCCACCCGCACCCGTCGCCCGCGGTGCGTCTCCCGGCGCGAGGGCCGGCCGGTCGGAAAGTAGTAGGTCGTCACGCTGGCGCCGTCGGCGCGCTGCTCCACGGCGCACTGGAGCATCGCGTTGGTCCACCACCGGGATGTCGTGGCAGAGCCGGCGCTCCACTCGCGTTCACACTCGAGGTCGCCCCCGGCGGACCAATAGCGGAAGTGACCGTGCTCGATGCCGTCGCGGAACTTCCCCTCGGCCCGCAGCACCCCAGCCTGGTCCGTGAACGTCCACGAACCATGCCGACGACCCCGACGACGCCGCCCGTGACCTTCCATCATCGAATACTCGAGCGAGGCGAGATGGTCGGTGTCGACGTCGGACGAGGTCATGCCGAGAGCGTATCGGCGGCCCGATGGCCGTACTGAGGGCCGCGGTCCGACATGATGCGCGCATGGCCGCGCAGCCCCGCAACCTCGTGAACCTCCAGAACGTCTCCAAGGGCTACTCCAGCCGAACCGTGCTGGAGGACCTGTCGCTCGGCATCAACGCCGGGGACCGGATCGGCATCGTGGGGCGCAACGGCGACGGCAAGTCGACGCTGCTGCGGATCATCGCGGGCCTCGAGGAGCCGGACTCGGGGCAGGTCGTGCGCTCGTCCGGGCTCGACCTCGCGCTCGTGGGACAGGGCGACGACCTCGACCCGGACGCGACCATCCGCCAGGAGCTCGTGGGTGGGCGCGCCGACCACGAGTGGGCCGGCGACCCGCGCTTCCGCAGCGTGCTCGACGGGCTGCTCGGTGGCGTTGATGTCAGTCGGTTCCCCGAGGGGCTCGAGACGCGCATCGGGCCCTTGTCGGGCGGCGAGCGTCGGCGGATCGCGCTGGCCAAGCTGCTCATCGACAGCCCGCAGCTGCTGCTGCTGGACGAGCCCACCAACCACCTCGACGTGGAGGCGGTCGACTGGCTGGCGCGCCACCTGGCCAAGCGCCGCGGGTCGATGGTGGTCATCACCCATGATCGGTGGTTCCTCGACGCGGTCGTGACGACCACGTGGGAAGTCGTCGACGCGACCGTGCACCAGTACGAGGGCGGTTACGCGGCCTACGTTCTGGCGCGCGCCGAGCGCGACCGGCAGGCAGCTGCGCAGGACGCGCGCCGCCGCAACCTGCTGCGCAAGGAGCTCGCGTGGCTGCGCCGCGGGCCGCCGGCGCGCACCTCCAAGCCCAAGTTCCGCATCGACGCGGCGAACGAGCTGATCGCCGACGAGCCCGAGGCGCGCGACACGGTGGAGCTGATGCGCTTCGCCTCGCGCCGCCTCGGCGACCGCGTGCTCGATGCCATCGACGTCAGCAAGGGCTTCGGGACTCGGCGCCTGCTGCAGGACGCCACGTGGCGCCTCGGCCCGGGTGACCGCGTGGCGCTGGTCGGCGCCAACGGCTCGGGCAAGACGACGATGATCCGGATCATGGCGGGGGAGATCCAGCCCGATTCGGGGCGCGTGGAGCGCGGCGCGACCGTGCGCCTGGCGCACCTGTCGCAGGACACCGCGGAGGTGCCCGGCACGATGCGCGTGCTCGAGGCGCTCGAGGACGTGCGCCAATCGGCCGTGACCAGCGACGGCCTGCAGCTGTCGGCCAGCCAGATGTGTGACCGGTTCGGCTTCCAGGGCGCGAAGCGCCGCACGCTCGTGAAGGACCTGTCGGGCGGCGAGCGCCGACGCCTGCAGCTGATGCGCCTGCTCATGGAAGAGCCCAACGTGCTCATCCTGGACGAGCCCACCAACGATCTGGACATCGACACGCTCACAGCGCTCGAGGACCTGCTCGACGCGTGGCCCGGCACGCTCATCGTCGTGAGCCATGATCGCTACTTCGTGGAGCGCGTCTGCGACAACGTGCACGCCATCGCCGACGGCGGCGACCTGCGCCACCTGCCGCGCGGGATCGACCAGTACCTGGAGGAGCGCCACGCTGCGGCGGAGGCGGAGGCCGCCGCCAACGTCGGCGTGCCGATCGCCGCGGGCCGCACCGCGACGCCGCTGCCCGAGGAGGTCGCCGCGCCGCACGCCGTCGTACGTCAGGCGCGCAAGGACCTCATGCGCATCGAGCGCCAGCTCGCCGCGCTCGATGGCCGCGTCACCAAGCTCGACGCCGACATGGCCGAAGCGGTCTCCGACCACGTGCGCCTCGGCGAGCTGTCGCAGCAGCGCGTCGCGCTGTCAGCCGAGCGCGACGAACTCGAGGCCGCCTGGCTCGAGGCGACGGAGCTCATCGGCGACTGAGGGCGCTTTCAGAGCGAGGCGAAGCGCCGTGCGATGACCGGGTCCAGCGCGGCGAACACCATGTCGCGCATCATGGTGCCCCGAACGGCCTGCGGCACGGGCTCGCCGTTGCGACCAACGGGCGCCACCCGCGTGCAGATCACGTAGCGACCCGCAGACGCGATGCAGGTGCCGAGCGTGCCGCGCACCTGGTCGAGGCGCGGCGGAGGGAAGGCGCCCCGCTGCTCGGCCGGGGGCGTGCCGAGCATCCGAACCGGCGAGTGGTTGGCGTTCGCGCCGGCGATGGAAGCGCGGGCGTGCGCCCCCGTGTCATAGACGATGAGTGCGACCCCGCCGAACCCCCCCGACGTGTTCGCGACGAACAGCTCGCGCGCGACGGCTTGGCAGCCGTTGGCCGTGAGCGCCGCGCGATCCTTCGGCGTCGCCGCGAGCGGCGCGCACAGGTCCGTCCCGTCGGTCGCGACCGAGTGGTACTCGGTGCCCTGAATGCTCTGTGACCTGTCGCTGGAGAGCAGCTTGGTCGGGTCGAGCGCCGTGCAGTCGGTGCGCGCCGAGTCGAGCACGTCCGTGCCCGGTGCCGCTCGCGGGCACGTCGGCTCGAAGGCCTTGCCGATGTGCGGGATCGACACGGTGGAGTGCTTGCTCGCGACGGATGCGATGCCGCCGACCAGCGTGACGATGGCGATGATCGCGTGGGGCAGGAACCGCAGCAGGCCGAAACGCCGCGTGCGACCGCGTCGAGGCGTCGGTGTGACGGTCGGGGCGGTCTGCGGCATCGCCTTCGACGTGCGCTGCGACGTCGTGGACGCGCGCATCGCGTGCTGGCTCACCGTCGTCGGGTCGTAGGCTGACGGATCCTGCGGCCGCTCGGCGCGCCTCCCCAGCAGCAGGCGCAGGAACCCGCCGATCCCGCCCCCACGCGAGTTGGACTGGAACGGACCGTTGGGGTCGTAGGGGGTCGGCATGCATGGGTCCTGCCCTGCGGCCTCTCGAAGCATCCGCTGGGTGGTCGGACGTCACGCAAGTCTCCGAAAATCGTCAGTCGGGTAGGTGGCTACATCTGCCACCAACTCGAGGATGCCCCCCATGAACTGTGTTCGCCACGAGACAGCGTCTGCCGTCGGGGCGTGCCCCATGTGCGGCCGTGGCGTGTGTTCCGACTGCGTGAGCGAGACGGATGCTGCGTGCTCCGACGTCTGCCGCACTCGACTGGAGCGGGGTCAGTGGATCAGCGAGACCGTTTACGCTCGAATGACCGCGGTGCCGAGCGGAATGACCGCCGTCGCGTACGCTGTCGTCGGGTTGGTGATGATCGTCGCCGGTGGATGGGTCATGATCGGCAACGAGGGCCTCGGGGTCGCGGTCCTGCTCTGTGGGATGGCGTCCGGAGTCATCGGCATGACGACCCTGAAACGCCACGAAGCGATGAAGAAGTTGGTCGCTCCGGGAGAAACGACCACCGTGGCCTGACCCCGCTCAGCGCTCGTTCGCGACGGTGGTGGCGACGATCGCCACCTGCTCGCACGCGATCGTGCGGTCCTCCTCGCGCACCTGGGCGAAATCCTTTCCCGGGCCGCAGTCGACCGTGTCGGCCACGCCGTCCGCGGCGGTGGAGAAGAGCGTGTCGTTTCCGGCGCCGCCGTACAGGCGGTCGCGGCCGGCACCGCCCCAGAGGCGGTCGTCGCCGATCTCGCCCAGCAGCGCGTCGGCACCCGCGCCGCCGATCAGCACGTCGCGGTAGTCCGCGCCACGCAGGCTGTCGTTGCCTGGCCCGCCGAGCAGGCGGTCGCGGCCCGCGCCGCCGAGCATGAAGTCGTTGCCGTCGCCACCGTCGAGCAGGTCGTCACCCTTCTGTCCGTCGAGTCGATCGTTGCCGCCGAAGCCGAACAGTCCATCGCCGCGCTTGGTGCCGATCTTGGTGTCCGCCCGCACGCGCGGGTCGGGCTGCACGATCACCACGGCCTCGCAGTCCAGCAGCGTGTCGCCGTAGCGCGCGTAGGCGACGTCGAACCCGCCCATGCAATCCAGCCGGTCGAAGCCGCCCGTGTCAGTCGCCAGCGAGGTCAGCGTGTCGCGCCCGTCGCCGCCGTAGAGGATGTCCGAGCCCGGGCCGCCCAGCAGCTGGTCGTTGCCGTTGGCGCCCCAGAGGATGTCGTTCTCGGTCCCCGCCGACAGGTAGTCGTTGCCGTCGAGGCCTGCGAGCCCGTCGTAGCCGTCGTCGCCGTACAGGCGGTCGTTGCCGCCGAACCCGACGAGGTCGTCGTTGCCGCCGCGCCCGTGCATGAGGTCGGCCTGTGGCGAGCCGTTGAGCAGCTCGCCCTTGGGCGTTCCGTTGCGGATGAACGCCGAAGCGGCCTCTGGCAGCGTCGCTGCGATGGTCACGGCGAGCAGGACGGTGGTGGCCGCGAGGGCGCGGCGGAGGGGTCGGTGCGTCATGCCGTGCGTTGTTCCCCCTCGCGCAGGCAGCGCACACGGCGACGGCCGCGTGGGAACCTGCTGGAAGTTCGAGTCGCGGGGGCCACGGCGGCCACGCGGGGGTCCGCTCCCGCCCCACCGGCGGCATTCCGGCGCGGCTCGAGATGGCCAGCCGGGGACAGTAGGGGTGATGCTGCAGGTCTCCTCGTCGATCGCTTCCGTGCCGAAGTCCGTGCCCCCCGTGGCAGCGGCTCCGGTCGCGAACGCGGCGGGGCAGCCGAGCCGGGCGGAGGCGTTCGCGAACGCCCGGGGGCGCAACCTCGCGCCGAGCGACGGCGCTGGAACGCGCGACGCGAAGGCCGGCGAGTCGCAGCTGAAGTCGCCGGACTGGGTCAAGGACGCAGTCTTCTACCAGGTGTTTCCGGAGCGCTTCAAGAATGGCGACACGTCGAACGACCCGCAGGGGACGGTGCCGTGGGGCACGCCGCCGGGCAACGACCAGTTCTTCGAGGGTGGCGACCTGCAGGGCGTGTCGCAGGGCATGGGCCACCTCGCCAAGCTCGGGGTCAACGCCCTCTACCTCAACCCGATCTTCACCTCGCCCTCCAACCACAAGTACGACACGGCCGACTACCGCCACGTGGACCCCGCGTTCGGTGGCGACGCCGCGTTCTCCAAGCTCGTCGACCAGGTGCACGCGGGCGGCATGAAGCTGATCCTCGACGGCGTCTTCAACCACTCCTCCAACGAGAACGTGTGGTTCAAGGACGTGCGCGAGAAGGGCTCCCAGTCAAAGTACTGGAGCTGGTACAACGTCTACCGCCACCCCATCGAGACCCACAAGGACGAGAAGGGCGTGCTGCGCACCAATGACTACGAGGGGTGGGGCAAGCCCGAGTGGGGCGGTCCCTACGCGACGCTGCCGGTGCTGCAGAGCCTCAACCCCGAGGTCATGAACGAGCTGGTGACCGGCCAGGACTCGGTGCTGCGCAAGTGGACGCGCGACTCGAAGGTCGACGGCTGGCGCATGGACGTCGCCGACGAGGTCGAGACGCCGTTCTGGCAGAAGACGCGCGAGGTGCTCAAGAAGGAGAACCCCGACGCGTACCTGATCGGTGAGAACTGGCAAGACGCGTCCGGGATGCTCGGCGGCGACACCTTCGACGGCGCCACCAACTACAAGTACTTCCAGCAGCCCGCCACGGAGTTCTTCGCGCAGAAGACGCTCACGCCGGACCAGTTCGCGCAGCGCCTGCAGAACGGCTACCCGAAGGAGGGCAAGCTCGCGATGCTCAACTTCCTCGAGTCGCACGACACGCCGCGCTTCATCACGACGGCCGGTGGCGACTGGTACCGCGCGCGGCCGGCGGCGATCTTCCAGATGACCTACCAGGGTGCGCCGAGCATCTACTACGGCGCGGAGATCGGCATGGAGGGTGGGCCCGACCCGGATTCGCGGCGCGCGTTCGACTGGGGCACGGCCGACAAGGTGGATGCCGCGGCCGGCAACGCGAAGCTCGACGGCGGCACCAAGCGCGGCGCGGCGGCGGCGGGCGACAAGGCCGGGCAGCTGTTCGGGCTGTACCAGAAGCTCATCAAGACGCGTGAGGAGACGACGGCGCTGCGGCGCGGCGACTTCGAGGTGCTCGCGACGCACAACGACAACGGCACCATCGCCTACCGCCGCTTCGTGGAGGGTGACGACAAGGACGTCGTGGTCGCGCTCAACAACTCCGCGACCGACCACCCCGTCGACGTGCCCGTGAGCTTCGCGCCGGACGGCACCAACTACGTGGACGCGCTGACCGGCGAGCGCCACGCGGTGCAGGGCGGCCACCTGAAGCTCGACAAGCTCGACGGCAACTGGGGCGCAGTGCTCCTGCGAGAAGCGGCGGCGAAGTCATGAACCTCGGAGTGACATCCGCATTCCCGCCGGCCGTGTCAGGCGCCGCCGTGCACCTGGGCGGGAAGGCCCTGCTCGGCGCGGTGTCGGACCTCGCCGGCTCGGCACGCACGGACGTGATGGCCGATGCGTTCCGCGTCGACCACCAGCCCGGGATCGATTCGCTCGGCGCGGCCGCCGCGCGCGGGGCACAGGTCTCGGTGCTGGCCGACAGCCGCGAGTGGCGCGACGCGAACCCGCAGGTTGCGGGCGGCGTGCACGTGCAGGGCTACGGCGAGGCGCCGACCAAGCAGCACGGCAAGGCGATCACCGTCGACGGTGGTGCGCGCGGCATGGTCGGAACCGACCTGCTCGGCGCCGACGCGCTCGGCAAGCTCGAGGTCGGCGTGGAGCTCGGGGGGCCGGCCGCGCAGGCGCTGCGCTCGCTGCAGGTCGCGGCGCGCGCCGGCAAGCACGGCGACGGCATGCGCCAGGCAGCGGCTGCCGCGGCGCAGCTGGGCGTCGTCACCAACGACCCGGCCGCGGGCTGGTGGGGCGTGACCGACGCGATCGAGCACGCGGTGGATTCGGCGCAGTCGCGCCTGCGCATCGTGAGCGCCGGCATGGACGACCACGGCATCGCCGACCGCATCGCGCAGGCCGCGCGCCGCGGGGTCGACGTGGACATCGTCTCCTACGCCGCCGACGTGAAGGGCAAGGTCGCGCGCACCCTCACAGACGCCGGCGTGCACCTGCACTCGGCCGACAAGGACTCCCTCAAGGCGCAGGGCCGCGGCCTGCACGGCCTGCAGCTCGTGGCCGACGACCACGCGGTCGTCAGCGGCGCGTACCTGCTCGAGGACATGCTGCACGGCTCGTCCGGCCGTCAGTCGCGCGAGCTCGGGGTCGTGCTCGACGGCGCGGCGGCGAAGACGGTGGCGGACGCCGTCGACGGCTACTTCTGATCAGATCCGCACGGCCTCGCCGTCGACCTCGACGGTGACCTTGTCGGTCCAGAACGAGACCTCCGACCGGATGCCGGCGGCGGCATCGAGCGGCTGCTCGTAGCTCCACGCCACGTCCTGCAGCAGCGTGCCGTCGGCCAGGCGCACGCTCCAGTAGGAGGCGTCGCCCTTGAAGGGGCAGTGGCTGGTGGTGTCGCTCGGCTCGAGCGCGGCCGCGACGTCGCCGGTCGGCAGGTACCAGCGGTCCTGGATGTTGCTCTCGTGCAGCACGTGGCCGCCGGAGCTGTCGGCGATCACCTCGCCGCCTGCGGCGGCGCGCACGACGACGTGCGCGGTGGAGGGATCTGTGGTGACGGTGTGGCCCTGCGCTGTGGAGGTCATGCGGGCATCATGCCCGGTCCCGGCAGGACGCGGGGGCGACACCTGCCCGGTGCCGCCCCCGTCGTTCGTCTCGCTGTTCGCGCGTCGGTGCCTCAGGCGGTGACGGGCGAGCCCGCGAGCACGACGTCGTGCAGCGGGGTGTAGGTGACCTTCATCGCGGCGATCGCCTCGGCGGGCGCCTTCGTGGCGACGACGTCGCTGATCCACGTCTTGTGCGCATCGCTCGTGGTCCACAGCTCGGTGATCTGCATGCCACCGTCGACGACGGCCGCGGCATGGAAGCCGAGATAGCCCTCGAAGCCCTCGAGCACCGGCTTGAGCAGTGCGGACGTGGCGTCGTACTGAGCGGACGTCATCGGAGTGAAGTTCTGGACGAGCACGGACATTGGGTTTCCTCCCTCAAGGTGCGTCGCGCGAAGTGCGCGGCGTCGTCCGAGACGCTACACCTTTCTCACCAACGACGCTACGTCCGTCGAATCGCATCCGGAAGACGACGCGGCCCCGGCGGGGGAGCCAGGGCCTGTCGTCGACCTGCGTGCTCGCTGCCGACGGGGGGACGGTGGCGGCGAGCTGTCGTGGTCGTGTGCGTGTGGCTCAGTTTCGGGGGGACGAGTTCGCTGCCGGCGAGCGGTTCCAGGCACAAGGGGGGACGGGGCCTGGAGCGCAACGGGGGGACGGTGCCAGCGGCGAGAGCGCCACACGCTATGTTCGCCAGTACTTCGGGACGGGGCATGAGGTTGTTGCACGGAATCGGCCACCTCGTGGCCTCCGAGACGGAAGTGCCTGCACATGATCACATTGATCCACGGCCCGGATCGGGCCACGGCGCCGAGGGGTCGACGATGACCGCCCGCGCGACCGTCGAGGAGGTCGCCGCGCTCGAGGACGCGGTAGCCGTCGTGCTGAGCCGCGCCGCGCAGCTGCACGACCTGGCGAACGAGCTCGAAGACCTCGTGGATGACGACGTGCCCGACGAGCTGGTCGTCGAGGTGACGCGCCGCATGGTCGAGACCGACCGCCTGCTCACCGGCGAGGTCGGCATGCGCGACGCGCGGCGCGGCATCCCCGGCATCGAGGAGATCATCGAGCGCATCGTCGCCCTGCACGAGGGCTGACCCGGCCGGAAGACGACGCGGCCCCGGCGGGGGAGCCAGGGCCTGTCGTCGACCTGCGTGCTCGCTGCCGACGGGGGGACGGTGGCGGCGAGCTGTCGTGGTCGTGTGCGTGTGGCTCATTGGGCGCGTAACTTGATTACTGCCCGGGGGACGAGTGCTGCCGGCGAGCGGTCGAGACCAAGGGGGGACGGGGTCTCGAACGCAACGGGGGGACGGTGCCGGCGGCGGGAGCGCCACACGCTATGTTCGCCAGTACTTCGCGAAGCGCCCCGAGGCTGTTTCACGAAACGGGCCAGCCGTGGCCGCTGACACGTGAAATGCCTGCATGCGAGCGCAACTTCCGCACGTATCGAACCGGATCGGTCGGGTTTGTGCGGATGTGCAGCGCCGGATCCGGAAGGCCGTATGGACTTGCGACCGGAGGTGGGCCGGCGCACGCCCCGAGTGCGCTCAGCGTGCCGTTCGTGGTCCGCTGAGCGCGCTCGTGTGGGCGCGCGTCGGCGAGCGCGCTGAATAGGCCGTTCATGGTGCGCTGAGCGCACTCGCGACAACCTCGACACGAAATTCGTGCTCGGAGCGAACATTGGAGTCGTGGTGGAGGTTGCGCTCGGGGCCGTCCTGGCCGACCTTGGTTGCGACGGGCAGTGAGAGCCCGCCGGCCGCAGGGCCGTCCTGGTCGAGGGTGCCTACCACGACCGAGGCGGAGGGCACATCACGCGATGTCGAGGCGGCATCGCGCACGCATACTCAAACCGAACACTGGACCCGGGCCGTTCGTACGGCGGCCCGGGTCCCGACTTCGTTTCACCGACGCGCCGCGCGGTACGTCAGCCTCGAACCGCCAGCGCCCGGAGGCGCGGCCGAACGAGGAGCTCCCCATGGGCGACGAGGACGAGACCGTCACGATCGACGTCGAGACCGCCACCGAGACGGTGACGCGCGAGGAGGACGTCCAGCGCATCCGCCGCGAGGCCGGGGTCGAGGACGGGGAGGCGCCGCCGCGCGGCGAGCCGTCCGGCACCTGATCGACTGGCCGTCGACCGGGGCGCGCCCGCGGTAGGTTCCGCCCGTGCCCGACGCCCCCGCCGCCCCTCCCGCCATCCGCCTTGCCGGCGTCATCAAGCGATTCGGTGACATCACGGCGGTGAACGGCCTCGACCTCGAGGTCCCCGACGGCGCGTGTGTCGGGCTGCTCGGCCCCAACGGCGCGGGCAAGTCGACCACCATGCGGATGCTCACCGCCCAGGCGATCGCAGACGAGGGGCACCTCGAGGTGCTCGGGTTCCGCCTGCCGGGCGACAGCAAGCAGGCCCGCGCGCAGTGCGGCGTCGTGCCGCAGCTCGACAACCTCGACGTGACGCTCACCGTCGAGCAGAACCTGCTCGTGTTCACGTACCTGTACCGCATCCCGGCGCGCGACCGGCGCGCCGCCGTGGAGCGCGCGCTGGAGATCGCGCGACTGACCGATCGTCGCGGCGCGAAGGTCGACCAGCTCTCCGGCGGCATGCGGCGGCGGCTGCTCATCGCGCGCGCCCTCGTCCATCGCCCGCGCCTGGTGATGCTCGACGAGCCGACCGTGGGCCTCGACCCGCAGGTGCGACAGGAGCTGTGGGCGCTCATCGACGGGCTGCGTCAGGACGGGGTCTCGATCCTCATGTCGACGCACTACATCGAGGAGGCCGAGCGCCTCTGCGACACCGTGACGATCATGGCCAAGGGCGCGGCGGTGGCAAGCGGCGTGCCGAGCGAGCTCGTGCGCGAGCACGCAGGCGAGCGCGCGTGGGAGGTCTACGGGCCGCCCGCGACGCTCGAGCAGGTCGAGGCCGTGGCGCAGGGCGAGGGTCGCCCGACGCGGCGCACCGGCACCTCCGTCACCGTGCTGGGTGGCGACGCGCCTCCGGCCGGCTACGAGGACGCGTGCCAGCGTCGCGAGTCGAACCTCGAGGACGTGTTCGTGCTGCTGACGGGGGAGGAGGTCTCGTGAGCGCGACCGTCCCGCCCCCGACGCCGCCCTCGTCCGCGCCCGCCCCGCAGCCGGGAAATAAATATATATGGGCTGGCTCCGCCTATGCGCTACCCTGCGTAGAGATATAAAGAAAACGGACCAATTAGCATAGCAAATGCGGAGGGGCCACAGGTTGCACAGCAACCAGGGGTTCCACCCCTCCGCTATATATATGTTTCTACATATATATA
>JAOPYS010000454.1 GCA_025964465.1 Thermoleophilia bacterium | reverse complement strand
AACTCGACGCGGAAGACCGCGGGCGCCGTGGCCCCGCGGAGGCGACGCACGACGCGGAAGGAGCTGACGGGGATCCACGCGGAGTGGCCCGTCTCGGGGCAGCGGAGCGAGTAGCGGTTCAAGAGCTTGTCGAACATGTCGTCCCTCCTCCCATCGTCAGTTCCCCGTCGGAACGTGAGTGAATCGTCCCCGCCACGCAACGGCCGCATCGGCCCCGGCCGATCGGTTGCGCATCGTGCTGCGTGCTCGCGGGCCTCAGCCTCGCCACGGGCGGTGCCGATGTCGCGGGAGTGAGGTCCCCGATCCCTGCACCCACGCGACGCGCACGAGCCTTCCGGGCTGCGGCCGTCGTCGTCGCGGCCTGCGCCCTCGCCGCGCTCCCCGGCATCGCCATCGCCGATGCCGGCAGCGACGACCCCGTCGTGCCGATCGGCAACGTCGATCCCAACCTCGTCGCTCCGAGCAGCACCGGGACGGAGCCTGCAGCCCCTGGTGCCGACCTCGTCGATCCGACGGCGCCCGCTCCTGCGCCCACTGCCGGTGCCGCGACGACCGACCCCGCCGCAACGGCCGACGAGCCCGGCGACGAGCTCGACCACGCGACCCCCGCACAGCTCACGGCGCTCCGCGCGCGCCTCGCCGCCGAGCGCAACGACGCCCAGGCCCGGCTCCTGCGCCTCGAGACCGCACGCAGCGCCGCCGAAGTGCGACTCGACGCCGCCGTCGCCGCGTGGACGAACACGCTCGTCGCCATCTACGACGCCGGTGGCGGGCCCCGCATCCAGGCGCTCCAGGCCGTGCGCGACGCGAACGACCCGACCACCCGCGCCCCGTTGGTCGCCGCCCTCCAGCCCGCCGACCGCGCGATGGTGCAGGCCTACGACGCGGCATCCGCCGCGAACGACCGCGCCGCAGTCGCCGCCGACGAAGCCCGCACCAACGTGCTGTCGCTCGGCACCAGGATCGACGCCATCGACCTCGCCCTCGAGGCCGACGCCGATCCGGGCGCTGCGCAGTCGGGCGGCCGCGCCGCCTCCCACTACGCCGTCGACGCCGACCTCATGTTCGCCACCGGGCCCATCCCCGGCATCGGGTACTGGGGCGCCGTGTCGGGCGGCGGCATGCTCTCGGGGTGGACCGGGTTCGCCAGCGCGGCCGTGGGCGGCGTCGGCTGCACGCCACCCGATCCCGCCCTCAAGGCCACCGGCTCGATCGAGCAGGGCGACGCGTCCTGGTACGGCCCCGGCTTCGACGGCCACACCACCTCCAACGGCGAGACGTACGACCAGGAGGCGATGACGGCGGCGCACCGCACGCTGCCCTTCGGCACCATCGTGCGCGTGTACTCGTCGACCACGGCCCGGTGCGCCTTCGTGCGGATCAACGACCGAGGGCCCTTCGTCGACGGTCGCATCATCGACCTGTCGCACGCTGCCGCGACCCAGCTCGGCATGAGCGGTACCGCACCCGTGCAGGTGGAGGTGTGGTCGGTGCCCGGCGCACCCGTTCCCGCCGCGACCACGACGCCCACCGCGCCCCTCGCCGCCGCACCGCCGGTGGCCGCCGCCGCAGGCTGACCCAGGAGCCGGGCAGGAACCTCGGCGTCGACGTCGAATCCCGCACCATGGAGTCCCGCCCCGGACAGGCCGCGCCCCCCACCTTCCGCCGCGCGGTAGCCGGCATCCTGGTCGTGAGCATCATCATCGGGTGGGTGCTCGGGCCAACCGTCCCCGCCAACGGGTTCGTGCTGCTGTTCGCCGCCATCGTCATGGGCACGGCGTTCTTCGGCCGCGCCTTCGCACTGCCCGGCGCCGCGGCGCTGCTCATCGCGCTCCGCGGTGACCTCGTCATCGCGCTCGCGCTCTCCGGCGTCGTGCTGCTGGTGGGGGAGCGCGTGACGCACCTGCGCCACCGTGTGGGTCGGTTCGTGCAGCGCTCCTTCACCGACCGCCTCACGGGGCTGTTCAACTACGACTTCCTCCAGGCGCAGGTGCGCTACGAGATCGACCGCGTGCGCCGCTACGGCGGTTCGTGCTCGATCCTCGTGCTCGACCTCGACCACTTCAAGAAGTTCAACGACACCCACGGGCACCAGGCCGGCAACCTCCTGCTGCGGGCGATGGCCGACACCGTCCGCGAGGAGAAGCGCGACTCGGACTTCGCCGCCCGCTTCGGCGGGGAGGAGTTCGTCGTGCTGGTCCCGGCCGACGCGGATGACGCCGTCCGGCTGGCGGAGCGCCTTCGCCGCGCGGTCGCGGCGATCGAGCTGCCGCAGCTCGGGCCCGACGGCCGGGTCACCGTCAGCATCGGCGTGTCGTCCTTCCCCGAGCAGGCGACCAACGCCTCGGAGCTGTTCGAGCGTGCCGACCAGGCGCTCTACGTCGCCAAGGGTTCGGGCCGCAACCGCACGATCGTCTATCCGAACACGCAGGTCGTGCAGCGGGCGCCCGGTGCTCGCGGCACCCGCGCTTCGGCCTGAGCCGGGCCCCGCACGATGTCAGGCGGCGCGGCGGGCCGCCTCGGCGCGCGTGTCACCCGCGGCCTTGTCGGCGTGGTAGGCCCACGCGAGCACCTCGGCGATGACGCCGTACAGGTCGGGCGGGATCTCCGCGCCGACATCGAGGGCGCCGAGGATGGAGACGAGGGTCGGGTCCTTCGTGACGGGCAGGTCGTGCTGCTCGGCCAGCTCGAGGATGCGCCGCGCGGTGTGCCCGCGCCCGTGCGCGATCACCTTCGGCGCGTGGTCCTCGGCGCCGTCGTAGCCGAGCGCCGCGACCTCCAGGTCCGGCACCCCGTCGCGCTCGCGCAGCCGTCGGGCGCGCTGGCTGTCGCGGCCGTCAGGCATAGAACTCGTTCACCCCGGGGGTCATCGCGCCGAGCTGCGGCTCGAGCAGGCTGCGCGGCGGCTCGTGGTCGAACACCCCGCTGGTGACGATCACCTGTCGCCCTGACTCACGGGCGAGCGGCTCCACGAGCGCCTCGGTGCGGTCGCGCAGGAACGGCTCGAGCGCGGGCCGGTCGGTGCGCACGTCCGCGCGGATGCCGGCGGGGTGCGCGTCGAGCTGGATCATCAGGGTGCCGAGGCGCTCGGTGTCGAGCAGGAAGGCGATGTTGAACTCGTCGAAGCTCACCGACCGGCGACCCGGCTCGCGCCGGACCATCACTTCGGCACCGCGACCGTTGGGCATCGGCACCTGGAAGTACACGTAGCCGGGGTCGGAGCCGCTGGCCGTGCGCGACAGCACCTGCGCGCCGTCGGCCGCCGCGAGCAGGCGGGCTGCGTCACCGGCGACGGCGGGTCGCGGGTCGGTGGCGGCCACGTGCTCGAGCACGCTGCGCAGCGTGGACAGCTCGTCGCCGGACCCGGCGCCGTGGCCGTGCTGGAGTGAGTGGCCGAGGTCGGCGAGCGCGCGGTGCACGCCGTGGCGCAGGTCCTGGCGCTGCATCGCGCCGAGCCCCGACCCGTCGCCGAGCGCGTCGAGCAGCGCGCCCGCCAGCCGCAGGCCGTCGGATTCGGGCAGCTGCCCGAGGGCTGAGGCGACCGTCGCCGCATCGGCGCCCGCGAGTGCGCGCAGCAGCTTGGTCGAGTCGGCCTCGGCACCCGGCGATGCCAGGAACTGTCGAACGGCCGTGACGATGGGCGCGGGATCGCCGGCCGCGCCGCTGCCCGCCACCGTGGTCGCCGCGGCCGCCGTCGCCCCGTCGCGTCCGGCAGCCTGGGCGATGTCGCCCGCGTGCATGCCGCGCGCCACGCTGGATTCGCCGTCCCCGATCGCACCGGCTCCTGCCGCCATCGCCGGCGCGAACCGTGTCGCCAGCATCGCGAGGTCGGCCACGGCCTGTGCGGTGCCCGCCGACGCCGGGGCGCTCGCCGCCGCGCCGGCCGCCGCCGATGCGGTGCTGCGGGTGGTGGAGGAGGAGCTCGCCGCTGCGGCGTTGCGCGCCGCGCTCGACCACAAGGATGCGGCGGCGGTTGCGGCGGTGGCGGGAGAGGCGGGCGGGCTGTTCGGGAGTTTGTTGGCGGCGGCCGGGCCGGCTGCCGTCGCCTTGGCGGTCCTCGATCGTCTCGAGCTGCCGGCGCGAGCCCGCGCCGAACGGGTCCGGCTCGGCACCGT
>JAOPYS010000450.1 GCA_025964465.1 Thermoleophilia bacterium | reverse complement strand
GGAAATACACACGAGGGCCGCCGGCGTGATGCCGACGACCCTCGTGAGGAAACGGTGTTGCGTCAGAGGAGATTCCTCAGATGACGCGCACGCCCGTCGCCTCGAGGCCCTTGCGGCCCTCCTGCGTCTCGAACTCGACCTTCGCGCCCTCGGGCAGCGACTTGAAGCCGGAGCCGTCGATGTTTGAGTGGTGGACGAAGACGTCGCTGTTGCCCGACTCGGGGGTGATGAAGCCGAAGCCCTTTTCGTCGCTGAACCACTTGACGGTGCCTGTTGCCATGGTACGTGTACTCCAGTATTCGTGTCGCTGTGTGTGTTTGGGTGCTCTGGGAGCTCGCGCCGCTAGGCGGGACTTCCGGAACGCTGTGACGAGCCTCCGCGACGGCGCCTGGGGCGGCCGGTCGCGGCTCGTGTTTGTGACTGTGGCTTCGGAACATACCGGAGCCCGTTGCGTGTGAACTCGTCGACGAGACCAAGATTGTCCACGATTGCCTGGACATCTGCCCGCTGGTCGTCGAGGACGAACGTCACCGCGAGGCCCGTGCGCCCGGCTCGACCGGTGCGGCCGGCGCGATGCATGTAGTCGTCGGCCTCGCCCGGGGGGTCGTAGTTGACGACCATCGTGATGCGATCGATGTCCAGCCCGCGTGCGAACACGTCGGTGGCGACCAGCACGTCGGCCTCGCCCCGCTCGAAGCGCCCGAGCTCGCGCTGCCGCGCGCTCTGCACCATGTCGCCGTGCAGCGCCGCGGTGCGCAGGCCGCGCTTGGCCAGGCGCTTGGCGATCCGCGCCGCGCCACGCTTGGTGCGGACGAACACCGCGGTGAGGTCGGGCTGCTCGGCGTCGAGCAGCTCCATCAGCAGGTCGAGCTTCTCCTCGTGGATCGCGGGGAGGAAGGCGTGGTCGACCAGGTCCGGGCGCGTCTTGGGCGGCGCCGTGGCGATCGAGACGGGGTCATCGGTGTGGCGCGCGGCAACGTCCTCGATCCGCTCGTCGAGCGTCGCCGAGAAGAGCATGGTCTGGCGATCCGACGGCACCTGCCGCAGGATCCGCTCGACGGTCGGCAGGAAGCCCATGTCGAGCATGCGGTCGGCCTCGTCCAGCACGAGCGTGTGCACGCCGGACAGGTCCACCTCGCGCTGCTGGAGCAGGTCCTCGAGGCGGCCGGGGCACGCGACGAGCACGCTGGCGGTGCGCACGGCACGCACCTGCGAGCCCTGCTTGACGCCGCCGAACACCGTGGCGACGCGCACGTCGGCCATGAGCGTCTCGAGCTCCTCGGCCACCTGGACCGCGAGCTCGCGGGTCGGCACCAGGACGAGTGCCTGGATGCCCTTCCAGTCGAGGTCGAGCGCCTGCACGAGCGGAATGCCGAAGGCGATCGTCTTGCCCGAGCCGGTGGGGGAGCGGGCGAGGATGTCGCGCCCCTCGTCGGCCACGGGCACGACCTGCTGCTGGATGGGGAAGAGTGACGTGATGCCGCGTGCGACGAGCGCATCGGCGACGGCCGGGCTGACGCCGGGGCCGAACTGGTGGTCGGTCAAATTGGTCCTTCGTGCCGGCCGATGGGGCGGGCGTCGTGCGGGAGGGTCTTGCTGCTGCCGAACCCTCGAACCGTTACCACGACCTGGGACGCAAACCGAAAACCCCAGCGCCGAGGTTGCGGCGCTGCACGGACCACCATAGCAGCGAATTTCGGGACGCGTCGGGCAATGTCGCTATCGGTGTCGGCGGCGGCCCGCGAGCAACTCCTCCACGGGCAGGCAGTTGACCACGTCCCCCACGCGGGCGCCCGCGCGACGGGCCACGGCCACCCCGTGGTCGCGATACGCGAGGGTGCGCGTGCGGTGCGCGTCGGTGTTGACGGTCAGGCGCACCCCGGCCGCCAACGCCATCGCGGCCTGCTCCGAATCCAGGTCGAGCCGGTTGGGGTCGGCGTTGATCTCGAGCACCAGGTGCGTCGCGGCGGCGGCCTCCACGAGCCACTCGACGTCGAGCGCGGTGCGCTCGCGCACCAGCAGCTTGCGGCTCGTGGGGTGGCCGATCGAGTCCACGAGCGGGTTCTCGACGACCCGGCGCATGCGCTCCTTCACGTCCGCTGCCGACTGGCCCTGCTGGACGTGCAGCGACGCCACCACCCAGTCCAGCTCGCGCAGGATGGCGTCCGGCAGGCCGAGCGACCCGTCCGCGAGGATCTCCAGCTCCGTGCCGCGCAGCACCCGGAGCAACGGCTCGCCGTCCTCCTCGTGCTCGCGCTGGAGCTGCTCGTTGGCCGCGCGGATCTCGTCGGCCTGTGCGTGGATGCGGTCGGGGTCGAGGCCGCCGACCATCGTGTAGGGCGCGGAGTGGTCGGTGACGTTGAAGAACTCGTCGCCGCGATCGCGCGCCGCGCGCGCCATGTCGAGGATCGTGGCGCGGCCGTCGGACCAGTCCGAATGGGCGTGCAGCTCGCCGCGCAGGTCGGCCGCCGTGACCAGGTCGGCGGGGACGTCCTCGAGCGCCATCCCTCCGGCCAGCACGCGGTCGCGCAGCTCGTAGGGGACGCTTCCCCCGGGACGGGGCGTGGACTCGAGCGCGACCCACGCGCCCGGCCCGGCGAGGCGGTGCAGGGCGAGGTCTGCTCCCTCCGGGGACGCGACGGCGATCACCACGGGGATGCCCGCCGGGCTCACCAGCTGGAGGTCTACGACCTGCTCGGGCGGGACGTCAGCCAGCACCGGCAGGCGCGGCGTGTCCGGGGCGGAGCGCTCCCAGGCGCGGCTGCCGACGAGGTCGGCGACCTGCGCCGCGGCGGCCTGCGGGTCGTCGGCGACGGCCACGACCGTGACGCCCTGCACGAGCTCGAGGCCACGCACGTACGCGCCGGAGGGGTGCGGGTCGCGCACGCCGTCCGGCAGCAGCTCGGCGATCGTCTCCAGCAGTGCCGCAGCCTGGTCGCGACGGATCCACGGGCCGGGGAGCGGTTCGCCATCCTCGCCTCGCGGCACCCCCGACGACCCGGCCCCTGCCGAGCCGCCCCCGGCCGCGCGCCGCGCGGCCTCGTTGGCCAGCGCGTCGACGACCTTCTTGGTCACGCCGTCACCCGTCGGGAGCGTCCCCGCGGCCGCGCGCTCCAGCAGCGACTCGAACGACTCCCCGTCGAGCGCCGCGTGGACCTTGCGGGCGGTGGACGCGCCGACGCCCGGCAGGCGGGTGAGCGCCAGCAGCGACTCGGGCACCTGTTCGCGCGCGCGGTCGAGCGCCGGGAACGACCCCGTGGCCAGCAGCGAGCGGACCTTCTCCTCGATGGCATCGCCCACGCCGTCGATCTCGCGCAGGCGCCCCTCCTCGCTCAACACCTGCACGGAGTCGCCCAGCTCGCGGAACGTCGTCGCGGCGCGGCGATAGGCCATGTAGCGGTACGGCTTCTCGTCCTGCAGGGCGAGCCGGTCGGCCAGCTCGGCGAAGGCATCGGCGATCTCGACGTTGCGCATGGCGGGACCCTACCTCGACACGTTCCCCCGTCCCATGTGAGGCACCTCGCAGCGCGGATGTCGCCGACGTGGTTCAACGGAGCCACAGGGACACGGCGCGAGCGGCAGGACACCGCACCGCCACACGAGGGGGACGACGATGGACATCGCCACGACCAGCACGCCGGGCAGTGCCGGCAACCAGACGATCGCGACGAACACGGGCACCCGCCCCGTCGACACCGTCCTGCTGCCGGACCCCGGGAAGCCGAGCGGCTCGATCACGCCCGCACCCGTGCACCTGCCGCTGCCGGCGCCCCCGCCGGGGATCCCGGTCGCGACGCCCGTCTACCCCGGCCTGCCGCCCATGGGCACCTCGCCGTACCGCGACGTCCTGCAGGCGCTGCGCGAGATGATGGACATGGTGCAGTCGGTGATGCAGGCCGTCCACCAGGGCGGGCCGATGCCGTCCTCGCCGGGCGCGTACCCGACCAATCCTTCGTATGCGTACCCGGCCGTGCCGCCGGACGCCGGGTGTGGCATGCACGGCGCCACAGCGGTGCCGGTCGAGCCTCGGACCACGGGCCCGAAGCGGCTCTGAGCGGGGCGACCCCGGTTGACGGATCGCGTCGACCGGGGTCCACTGGGATGGAGTGTGTGCGCGCCCGGGACGGCTGCGCACGCCGGGGACGAACCATCGGGGGACGATCATGTGTGAAGTCGGCGGAGTTGCGGGCGGCGGGATGCCGGGGCAGATGCCCGGCCAGGTCGCGGGAGCGGCGGGCCCGGGTGCCCCCATGAAGGAGATGCCCGGCATGCCCACCCAGGGCGGCGGGGCGACGGCGGTGCCCTCTCCGGCACTCAACGGTTCGAACGCAGGTACGACCTCGCAGCTGGATGCGCAGAAGGCAGCCCAGGGGACGGCCGTCGCAGGCCAGGCAGGCGCGGGTGTGGCAGCGCTCGGCGGTGGCGGCACGGGCGACATCGCCGGCGTGCTGAAGAACCTCACGGACGTGATCCAGCAGCTGGTCTCGCTGCTCGGCGCGAGCGGTGGTGGACCGACGACGCCGCCGATGAAGGCGCCCGGCGGACCGGCCGAGCCGCCCATGAAGGCACCCGGCGGGCCGACCCCGCCGATGAAGGTCGGTGGCGGCGGTGGCTGCGATGCGCCGCCTCCGGCGATCGGTGGCGGCGGTGGCACGACGCCCCCTGCACCCCCGGCGGCCCCGACGGGCACGCCCGGCACGCCGCCCGTGACGGGCTCCATGCCCGGCATGGCGATGTAGCGAAGCGAGCTGCGCGTTCGGCCACGGCCGCTCGCACGGTGGGTCCCTCGGGGCCCGCGGTGCGGGCGGCCGTGGCAATTGCGCACGCCGTTCGGCACGCGACCGCACCATTGCGAGGTACCTCACAGCGCCCCTCCCGCCCCCGTGGTTCAACGGAGGAGACCACACACCAGCGGCCGGTGGGATGTCTCCGCTGCCGCGACACAGGGGACGCAGACCATGGACATCGCAACCACGAACGCGGCGGGCTCGCGCGCCGCCATGACGACACCGGGGCCGGCGGGTCCCCCGGCCTTCGGCATCACCGACGGGCCCGACATGCGCACCGCACCGGTGCCGATGGGACCCAGGCCGGGGACGCGGGCGGTGGGCGGACCCATGCAGGACATCCTCGCGGCGATCGAGGGGCTGCGACAGATGATGCAGGCGTTCCTCATGGGCGGTGCGACATATCCCGTGCCGACCGGTCCGAGCGCGCCGACACCCATCCTCGACCCATGGGGCCTCATGGGGCATCCCTGGGATCCGTACGGTCCCTTCGACGGCACCTTCCCCGCCCTGCCAGAAGCGTGCAGCATGCCGCAGATGGGCGACCCCCCGCCGACGACGCAGACGCTGCAGGACCTCCAGCGCGACCTGGCCCGGTCCGGGCGGCCGCAGCAGCACTGAGGAGCCGACCTGGCTGCCCGGGTGGGCGACCGGCTGGGGGCGTCCCATCCGGGCAGTCAAGGATGCGGCCCCGCCGGACGACGAGGAGGGTGCACGGACCCCGAGGAGGGACACGGTGGAAGCAGCCCAGCTCAGGGCCATGGTGGAGGGATTCGATCCCGCGGGCCACGTCGACGTCGACGGCCTGCTGGAGTCCCTCGACATGTCCACCGACGTCGCCCGCGAGCTCGGGTGGTCGCTTGCCGCGAGCGAGGTGGACCCGGCGGAGGCCACCCGCATCCGGGCACGGGTGTTCGACGAGTTCGGGCGGCGGCTGGAGGCGTGCGAGTGCTGGCGCGAAGCGGCGATCCTCGCCGCTTCGCAAGGACGGCCCGACCTGGCGCGCCGTGACCTGGAGCACGCACTCGCGACCCTGGGCCCCGACGGCGCCCTCGAGCTGCGCGCCGAGTTGCTGGACGGGCGCGCGGTGCAGGCCGCCGCGGCGGCTGCGGCCGACACGAGCGAGTGCTGGCTCGACCTCGCGGCCGTGGTCGAGACGAGCGATCCGGACGCCGCGGCGCGGGCGTTGGTGCTGGCCAACTCGACCAGCCTCGTCGGTCGGTCGGCGACCCTCCTCCCACGCGCAGTGGCGGTCGGTGGCGACGAGAGCGGCTGGGCGCGGCACGCGGAGGCGGCGCTGCTCCTGCACGACGACCGTTTCGCGGAGGCGGAGGTGGTCGTCGCCGAGGCCCTGCGCCTCGCGCGGGCACGCGGCGACCGACGCCTCGAGGCGATGGCGACCCTGACGATGTCCGCCACCCGCGCGTTCCGCTGCGACCTGGAGGGGGCCATCCCCATGCAGCGTGGCGGCGTGGCCCTCGCCCGCCTCGCCGGGGATGCGCGGGCCGTCGACCAGGGCGCGTTCAACCTCGTGCTCATGCTCCACGACGACCTGCGCGGCGAGGAAGCCGCGCGCGAGCTCGCCGACCTCATGACCACGCGACGCCTCGGGGCGCGCCCCGGACTGATCCTCGAGGCCGAGACCGCTGCGATCCAGCTCGCGACCGCGCACGGCGAGCTGGGCGAGGCGGCACGGCGCGCAGGGCTCCAGCTGCGCGCGCTCGAGACCACCCACGTCGAACACTTCGTGCGCGTCATGGCGATGGCCAACTGCGCCCGGGCCCTCGTCGATCGCGGCGCCGTGCAGGGGGATCCGTCGGTCGATCGACTGCTCGACCAGCTCCGGACGTTCGCGGTGGCGGACGAGGCGGGCTGGCTGGCGGCCATGGTGACCATGCTCGAGGCGACGCGGCTGGAGGATGCGGGCGACCACGCGGCGGCGGCCAACCTGCTCGCGCAGCTCGACCTCGGTGAGAACGTGATGCTCGCTGCCGAGGTCGCCGTCGCACTGTCGAGGGCCGGCTTCGCGGCCGGTGACGACGCCTCGCTCGAACGTTCAGGTGTGCTGCTGGCGGGCGACGCGCCGCCAGCACGCCTTCCCCGGATCGCCCGCCGTCAGCTGGAAGCGCTGCACGCCGCCCGCGACGGCGACCTCGGGCCGCTCCGCGACGTGGCCGCCGAGTGGAGCCGCCGCGGGCGTCCCATCGAGGGAGGTCGACTGCTCGCGGCCGCGGCCGCCCGTGTGGCGAGCACCGAGGGTGTGGCACTCGCGCGTCTGGCGCTGCGGGTGCTCGGCCCGGCCGGCGCCACGGCGGCGACCGCGACGCTGCGGGCGCAGGTGCAGCTGGATGCCCGCGCCGGACGGGAACTCGACGCAGCCGACGCGCCGCTCTTCGAGGGTGTCGACCCGGTCGTTCGCGATGCCCTGCTGCGTCATGCAGTCGAGGTGCGGCGCCCGGCCGGATCGGTCCTGCACGAGCCGGCCGACTGCCTGGACTCGCTCTGGATCCTGCGCGCCGGGCGAACGCGCCTCAGCATGGTCACGGAGGACGATCGCCGCCTCACCCTCGAGCTTGCCGAGGCCGGGGCGGTGCTGGGCGAGCACGCGCTGCTCGGCCGCCCCACGGTCGGCGTCCTCGCCGAGGTGGAGGCCGACGTCACGTACGCATCGATCCCGCTGCGGCACGTCGAGGCGGCGATGGGTTCGTGTCGACGGCTCGACGCCAACCTGCGACAGCTCGTCGGGCGGCGCGCCGAACACGGACGCGAGCTGGCGGCGCGCGTGGCGTTCTGGACGGTGGAGCGGCGCCTGGCACGCTGCCTGCTCGAGCTCGACGCGGCCTGTGGGCGCGACACGCTCGACGGTCACCGCGTGCTGGATCGACCCTTCACCCACTTCCAGCTCGCGGAGCTGGTCAGTGCTCGTCGGGAGACGGTCGGCGAACTGCTGAAGGCCATGCGAGCCGGGGGCGTGGTCGAGACGCGACGGCGGTGCATCGCGCTCGTGGACCAGGCAGCGCTGGAGCGGCTCGCGGGCGGGGCCGTCGCACGGTGACGTTCGGCCCGACCGACCTTCGGGAACGCTCCGCGGCGTGAGCGCCCTCTGGATCTGCCTGCCGACGTACAACGAGGCCGAGAACCTCGAGCGGATGGTGCGCGCGCTCGCGCACGAGCGCGAGGAACACTCGCTCGACATGACCGTGCTCGTGGTCGACGACGGCTCGCCCGACGGCACGGGCGACATCGCGGACCGGCTCGCGGTCGAGCTCGACTGGGTGCGGGTGCTGCACCGCACCTCCAAGGACGGGCTCGGGCGCGCGTACCTCGCGGCCTTCGCGGTCGCGCTCGAGGGCGGCGCGGACCTCATCATGGAGATGGACTGCGACTTCTCGCACGACCCCGCGGACGTGCACCGGCTGGCCGCCGCGACCGCCGAGGCCGACCTCGTGATCGGTTCGCGCAACGTCGAGGGTGGTGGGGTCCGGGGCTGGCCGTGGTACCGCCAGGTGATCTCCAAGGGCGGCAGCGCCTACGCGCGCACCATCCTCGGCCTGCCGATCCGCGACATGACCGCCGGGTTCAAGGTCTTCCGCCGACGCGTGCTGGAGACGCTCGACCTCGCTGGCATCGAGGCGTCGGGCTACATGTTCCAGGTGGAGCTCAAGTACCGCACCGCCAAGGCCGGGTTCCGGGTGGCCGAGGTCCCCGTCACGTTCATCGACCGTGAATTCGGGGAATCAAAGATGACCAGCTCGATCGTCGTGGAAGCGATGTGGCGCGTCTGGCGCCTCAAGTTCCGGCGCCTGCCGCCGACCACTCCGCCCACCTGACGGCCACCGCGCCGGTCGCGCACGGCCGGGGGCGTGGCCTCCCCCGGCGCTTACGGATGGATCGGATGGGCGATGCGAGCGATGGGTCGTACAGTGCGTCGCATCGTGAGGCTTCGCTCCCCTGCCAGAAACCGTCGTCCTGCCGTCCGACCCGGAACGGTGCGCGTGACGCCGCCCCCGCCGGTGGCCGTGCGCCCCGAGCCGGCACCCCGAGCGCCCCGCCGCGGGCCGTCGCGATGGATCGTGGTCGCCATCGTGGCCGCAGTCGTCGCCCTGGCCGCCGGCGTCGCAGCGCTGGCGCTGACCCTGCCGTCGCTGGCGCGTGACGGTCGAGCGACGCTCACCAACGACGCCACGCCCACCTTCACGCTGCGCACCACCCACCCGGGCAGCATCGCCCCGGGGGACGTGGACGCACGCGTGGACGGCGACCGCATCGCCACTGCCGATGTGCGCGTGCTCAGCGGCGGACGTCGCATCGAGCTGCGCCCCGCGCCCCTCGCCGACGGCGACCACCAGGTGCGCGTCGACGTGCACGGCGCCGGGCTGCTGCGCCGCACGCTCCACACGACGTGGAAGACCACGGTCGACACCACCGCGCCGGCCGCCACCATCGTGGCCCCGCGCCCCGCGGGCAGCGCCGACAGCGCGTACGTCGCGCCCGGCGTGGCCGAGGTCGCCACGTCGCACATGACGCTCGTCGTCGGTGCCGAGCCCGGGTCGAAGCTCGAGGTGACGTCCTCCGCCGCGACCGCCGCCGATCCCGTGCGCGCCGAGCCGGTCGACGGCACCCGTCGCACGCTCGACGTGCCGCTGCCGCAGGGCCCCCAGGTCGTCACCGTCCGCGCCACCGACCGCGCAGGCACCGAGCAGGTGCGGCGACTCAAGGTCCTGGTCGACACCACCGGCCCCAAGGTCACCGTGACCTCCCCGCCCGTCGTCACCACCGCCAAGCTCGGCCTCACCGTGGCAGCGAGCGATCCGCACGGCGCCGACCTGTCCGTCCGCCTCGACGGGCGTGAGGTCGAGGCCGGCCTCACCGCCGGCGAGACCACGCCCGCACCCTTCGCCGCCGCCGCCGATGCGACGGACGCGCCCGACACCGCGGACGGCGACGGCACCACGCCCCCCACCGACGACGCGACCACCCCGACCGGTGGCAGCGACGAGGGCAGCGACGCAGGCGACGGCGACCTGGCCCCGATCGCCGGGACGTGGACCCTCACGCTCGACGAGCCCGCGTACGAGGGCCGGCACGTGCTCGAGGTCGTGGGCACCGATTCGCTCGGCAAGGTCAGCCGCACCACGCGAGCGTTCGTGGTCGACAGCTCCGAGGCGCTCGGTGAATCCGCCGGCCTGCGCGCCGGGGCGCGCGGCGCGGACGTGGTCGCCCTCCAGGGCGCGCTCATCACGCAGGGCGGCGCCAGCAAGGCCGGCCTCGCGGCGGACATGACCGCACGCAGCTACGGCGCCGGCACGCGCGCCGCCGTGCAGCACTTCCAGTCCAGCCGCGGCATGGAGGCCGACGGGGTCGCCGGCGCCGACACCATCGCGGCCCTCACCCTCAAGATCGTGGTCGACCGCGGCGCCAACACGCTCACGCTGTACCGCATGGGCAAGGTCGTCAAGACGTACGGCGTTGCCACGGGCCAGCCCTCCTTCCCCACGCCCGCGGGCCAGTTCAAGATCCAGAGCATGCAGAAGAATCCGACCTGGACCCCGCCGGACTC
>JAOPYS010000445.1 GCA_025964465.1 Thermoleophilia bacterium | reverse complement strand
TCCGGCTCGCGCGGTGGCGCAACGGCGTGGCAGCTGCTGCGGGGGAGGACCCGGTGGTGCCGCCGAGCGTGATCGACCGCCCGCCGTCCGCGGAGCTGAGCGAGGACCAGCGCGACAGCGACTCGCTGCCCGACTACGACACGCTCGATGGCATCCTGTCGCGGCTCGTGGACGAGGACGACGGGGTCGAGGACGTCGTCGCGGCCGGGTTCGACGCGGACGTGGTGGCTCGCATCCAGCAGATGGTCGACCGGGCGGAGTACAAGCGCCGGCAGGCCCCGCCCGGGGTGCGCGTCACCGACAAGGCCTTCGGACGCGACCGACGCGTGCCCATCACCAACGCCTTCGACGGACGCGCCGCCGCTGCCCTCGATACGTCCTCGCCACTATGAGAGGGGGGGTCAGCGGGCGGTGACGGGCTCCGTGCGGCCGCTCGCCACGGAGGCGTAGCTGGCCAGCACCACGTCGCTCGCGTGGATCCCCTCCGCGAGTGACACGGGCGAGGGCCCGCCATCTCGGGCGAAGTCGAGGAACGCGCGCACCATCGCGAGGGTCATGTCGTCATCGGAGTAGCCGACGTGCCGCAGCTTGCCGGCGCCATCGTCGTAGTGGTCCAGGTGCGTCGCCATGGGGTCGAGCCGGATCCGCCCGCCCGTGCCGACGATCTCGAGCCACACGTCGCCCCACGTCGGGAAGCTCTCGGGTCGCGACCACGACGAGTCGATGCTCGCGAACAGGCCCGACTCGAAGTCGAGCGTCACCACGCCGCAGTCCTCGACGTCGTTCTCCGGGTGCATCACACGCGTCGCGCGCGCGTACGCGCGAGACACGCGGTCGCCCGTCAGCCAGCACAGCGCGTCGGACAGGTGCACGACGTGGTCCTGCAGCGCACCACCGCCGGCGTCGTCGCGGCGCCCGAACCAGCCCCCGGGGAACTGGCCGTGGTTCGTGCCGCGGGCGGCGAGCGGCGTGCCGATCACGCCTGCCTCGATGGCCTCGCGCGCGCGCCGCACCGATCCGCCGAAGCGGATCGGGAGCGCCACCATGACGAGCGCCGGGTCGGCGCCCGCCACGAGGCGCACGAGCTCCTCCGCGTCGGCGGCGACGGGCTTCTCCGACAGGACGGGGCGCCCTGCCGCGCAGGCCGCGAGCGTGTCGTCGACCCGTTCGCGGTTCGTGCCCGCGACGATGACGGCGTCGCACTGCTCGAGCAGCTCGTCGCGATCCACGATCGGCGTGCGCGACCACGCGCTGCGCGCCGCCTCGTCACGCTCGCTCGCGCCGACGAGCTCCGCGCCCGCGGCCTCTGCGTTGGCGGCGAGGCCGTCCGCGTGTACGTGCCTCGTCCCCAGGATGCCGACCTTCATCGCACCGCTCCCTTCGTCGCGCCGGCAGCCACCAGGCTCGCCGCTGCCTCACGGTCGAACAGCGCGCCGAGCGGTTCGAGCTCGACGACGTCCCTCGTGTCGCTGGATTCGAGCATCGCGAGGGCGATGCGCAGGCTGCCGATCGCCCAGTCGATGTCGGAGGGCATGGCCGGGCCGCCCCGGATCGCACCCGCGAAGTCCCGCAGCTGGGACTGGAACGGATCCTCCCGACCAGCGGGTGGCGGTGGCAGGGCCGTGACGCCGGTGTTGCTCGCGTGCGGGGTCACCACCAGCTCGTCGCGCCCGCGCGAGTCGTAGCTGACCATGCCGGTCGAGCCGCAGACCTCGGCCGACTGCGAGAACCCCTCGGGCTCGGCCCACGAGCCGTGCAGGTGCACGATCGGGCCGTCCTCGTAGACGAGCGTCGCGAGGGCGTAGTCGAGGCCGCCGTGGCGGTCGCTCCCGACGACGCGCGCGTGCACGGCGGTGGGCTCGCCGAAGCACCAGCGGGCCAGGTCGACATCGTGCACGAGCATGTCGACGGCCACGCCGCCCGAGCGCGCCATGTCGGTGTGCCAGCCGTCGGGCGACCAGTCCGGCTGCTGGCAGCGCCGGCCGAAGGTCGCGACCGCCGGCGTGCCGATGTCGCCCCCCGTGACCGCGGCGTGGATCGCGCGGTACTCGGCGAAGTAACGGATGACGTGGCCGACGCCGAGCACGCGCCCCGTGCTGCGCGCGACGCTGCGTAGTACGAGCGCGTCGTCGAGCGTCCGCGTGACCGGCTTCTCCACGAAGGCGTGCTTGCCCGACGCCATCGCCAGCGCCGCCAGCTCGTCGTGCGTGTCGGTGGGCGTCGCGACGAGCACCGCTTCCACGCGGTCGTCGCGGAGCACGTCGGCGACGCTGCCGAACTGGTGGCACCCGTGGTGCTCGGCCAGCGCCTTCGACTGCGTGGATTCCGCGGCGTGGATGCCGACGAGCGTGATCTCCGGGCACGCCGACGCGCTGGTCGCGTGCTGACTGCCCATCAGGCCTGCGCCGATGATGGCCAGGCCTACGGGACGAGATTCCTCCGACACGTGCTCCCCCTCCTATAGCGTAGGGACGTTCCCCGAAGGTCCGCGCCCCACCCGATGCTGCCCACGACCCGCGACTCGCTACACGTCCGCTCGCGCCGCCTCCTCGTCGGGGGAGGCGTCCGCCCGGGCATCGTGGAGCTCGCACTCGGCCCGCGCGGCGCCGTCGTGGTCGACGTCCGCCCCGACGCGGACGAGGCCGACGCCATCGACGTGGGCGACGCCCTCGTCGCGCCCGCACCCCTCGACCTGCACTTCCACGGGTGCGGCGGGCACGTCGTCCCGCCCGGCGGCGACCCGGGCGCGATCGACCTGGCGCTGCGCGACGCGAGCCGCGACGCCGGGTGGAGCCACGAGCTGGCCGTGCCGGCGTACGAGTGGATCGCGACGCTGCCCGTGCCGCAGCGCCCGCCGGCCGACCCGGTGGAGCACCTCGCGGCAGCCGCGCAGGCGGTGGCGGCGCAGCCGGACGCGTGGTGCGTCGGCCTGCGCATCGAGGGCCTGTTCCTCAACCCGCTCCGTGCCGGCGTGTGGCCGCCCGAGACGTTCCGCCCACCCGACACGGCGCTGCTGGAGGAGCTGCACGCGGCCGCGCGTGAGGCCGGGGGCGCGCTGCGCATCATCGACGTCGCCCCCGAGCTGCCCGGGGCCGTCGAGCTGGTCGAACGGGCTCGCGAGCTGGGGATCGTCGCCTCGCTCGCACACTCCGACGCGACGTGGGAGCAGGCCCGGCGCGCCATCGACGCAGGTGCGACGCTCGCCACCCACACCTGGAACGCCATGCGGCCGGTGACCCACCGCGACCCCGGCATCGTCGCCGCCGTGCTTGCCGACCCGCGCGTGCACTGCGAGCTGATCTGCGACGGCGTGCACCTGCACCCCGGCACGATCGCGCTGTCGGTGGCAGCCTGCGGCGCGGGCGGATGGGTCGCCATCAGCGACGCCTCACCCTTCGCGGGGTGCCCGCCGGGACCGTACCGGTGGGCCGGCACCACCGTGACGCACGACGGCGTCGCCCTTCGCGACCCCGAGGGCCACCTCGCCGGGTCGGCGTCCCTGCTCGACGTCGCGCCCGGGGTGCTTCGGGGTATCGGGCTCGACGACGTGGCGGTGGCCGTCGCGATGGGCGCCGCGCCCCGTCGCGTGCTCGATCCGTCGCGCGCGCTGGGGTTGCAGGTGGGCGACCCGGCCTGGATCGTCGAGCTTCACTGAACCTCGTCGGACGATCCTGCGACCGCGTGGGTAGGATCGGCCCATGGCGCACCAGGGATCTTCCAACATGGACATGGACGCGACGGCCGAGGAGCTGATGGCGATCGTCAGCGACGTGGAGTCGTACCCCGAGTGGCTCAAGGACGTGAAGCGCGTCGAGGTGCTCGAGACGGACTCGGAGGGGCGGCCGACCGCCGCGACGATGGACGTCGACATCTCCATCAAGGTGGTCACGTACACGCTCGACTACGAGTACGAGGGCTCCGAGCGCATGAGCTGGACGAGCCGGCCCGGCGGCGACATCAAGCAGGTCGACGGGGGCTACACCTTCGAGATCAACGACGACGGCTCGACGAACGTCCTGTACGAGCTGGCCATCGACCCGGGGTTCCCCGTCCCCGGGTTCATGCTCAAGCGCGCGGCCAAGCACATCACCGGCCAGGCGCTCGACGGGCTCAAGCGTCGCGCCGAGGCCGTGTGACGAGCGAGTGCCGTTCCCCGAACTGAGCGCCCAGTTCTTCGTCGCCCTCTCCGGCATCGTGGTGGCCGACCTGGTCCTGGCCGGGGACAACGCCGTGGTCATCGCGCTCGCGGCGCGCAACCTGCCGCAGGAGCAGCGACGGCGGGCGATCCTGTACGGCGCGGGCCTGGCCATCGTGCTGCGTGCCCTGCTGACGACCGGCGCCGTCTTCCTGCTGCGCGGCGACCTGCCGTTCGTCCAGCTCGTCGGCGGCCTCGCGCTGCTCTACATCGGCTGGCAGCTCGCCGTCGAGGAGCAGCACGACCACGACGGCATCGACTCCGCGCGCACCCTGCGCGGCGCCGTCCGCACGATCCTCGTGGCGGACGTGGTGATGAGCATCGACAACGTCCTCGCGGTCGCGGCGTTCGCCAAGGACGACGTGTGGCTCGTCGTGTTCGGGCTCGTCATCTCCATCCCGATCGTGATGGGCGGAGCGTCGCTGCTGCTGCGCGCCATCGACCGGTTCCCCGTGATCGTCTGGGTGGGCGCGGCCCTCATCATCTACGTGGGCGTCGACCTCATCCTCAAGGATCCCGTGCTCCAGGACCTGATCCCCACGGCGCTGCATCCGACGTGGGTGCACCGCGTCATCGGTGCCGTCGTGGGCGTCGTGGTCACCAGCATCGCCTGGTACGTGCGGCTGCACGACGACGATTCGGACCCGACCGCCCAGGTCGAACGCGGGGCCTGATCGTTCGAAGTCTCGACTCATGGTCGAGCCTTGACCACCCGATGACGAGCCCGTCGCCCGGCATGAGGCCGGCGACCGCGGGCCACGGACGTGCCCGCGTGACGATGGGCACGGTCACGGATGACGGCACGACGCAGGATCTGCACGAGCACGCGTGGGGCGCTCCGGCGTCGATCCATCCTGCTCGCGCTCGCGGCGACGGCCCTGGTCCTCCCGCACTCGGCGCTGGCGGCCGGCGGTACCCCCGCGGTCTCCAACGCGACGGCGACACCCGCCGCCTTCGTGCCGGACTGGGACGGCCACACCGATTCCACCGTCATCGCGTACACCATCCTGGAGCGGAGCATCGTCACCGTGCGGATCGTCGACGCCCAGGGGCGCACGGTCGCGACCATCGACACCGGCCTGCGCCCTGCCGGCACGCACCTGGCGTCGTGGGACGGACGTGACACCGCGGGCGAGGTGCGCGCCGCCGGCACCTACCGCGTGCAGGTCGACGGGACCCCGCGGCCGGCCGCGCCGATCCCCGGCGAGCCCGGCGCCGCCGAGCTGGGCGGAGGGGTCGTCATCGCGGGTGGACGCGTCGCGACCATCACGCTGCAGCGTGCACCCGTCGCGATCCGCGGGGTGCGCCTGACCCGCGCCTCGATCGGTCGCGCCCGACGCGTGGCCGGCACGAGCGCGCGCTTCGAGCTGTCGGCGCCGGCGTCGATCTCCGCCGCCATCGTCAACCAGCGCGGCATCGCCGTGCGGACGCTCGTCACCGGCCGCATGCGCGCCGGCGTGCACACGATCGCGTGGGACGGGCGACGGACGGGCGGCGCGAGCCTGCCCGACGGCGACTACGCGCTGGCGATCGCCGCCGGGGGGAGCGGACGCCCCACCGCCACGACCCGCCTACCGCTCCACGTCGACCGCCGGCTGCCGATGCTGCGTGCCACGAAGCGTGTCGCCGCGAAGGCGAGTTCCACCGGCCTGCACTTCGGGCTCGTCGCCGTGGTGAGCGAGCCGGCGACGCTCACCGTTCGCGCCGGCGCGCGCTCGGCGCGCTTCGCGCTGGCCGCCGCCGGCACCCACCGCATCTCGGTGCCCGCCGCATCACTCGGCATCGTCGCCGGCACCAAGGCGCGTTCCGTCGCCGTGCACGTGGTCGCGGTCGACGCGGCCGGCAACGCGGTGTCGTCGACCACCACGGTCGTGGTGCCCCGCGTCACGCGGACCACCACCGCGCGCCCGCCCGCCACGCCGCCGAGCGGAGGAGGCGGCGGTGCCGTCAGCGCCGCCGGCCTGCAGTGGCCGATCACGACGATCCCGATCAACGTGGTCTCGCCGTTCGGGATGCGCTGGGGTCGCCCGCACACCGGCCTCGACATCGCCGCACCCTCGGGCACGCCCATCCATCCGGCAGCGTCCGGCACTGTCGCCTTCGTCGGCGTCTACGGCGGGTACGGCAACGTCGTCATGGTCGACCACCCGGCCAGCGGACTGCGCACCTACTACGCGCACATGTCGGCCTTCGGCCGCTTCGGTGTGGGTGACCACGTCGACCACCTCGACGTCATCGGCAACGTCGGCTGCACCGGCCACTGCACCGGGCCCCACCTGCACTTCGAGACGCGCGTCGGCGCACCGCCGAACGACGTCCCCCGCGACCCCGTCGCGTACCTCCCCGCGCACTGACCCTGCAACTATCCGCCCGGCGCGGGTTCGGTGAGTGCGGACCAGACGACCGGGGGGAACCGCCATGGCCCAGATCAACCCGCTCGGGCGCAGCCTCGCTGCGCACGCGCTCGCCCATCGAACCGACGACCGCGTGCCGCTGCGTGCAGCAGGGGTCGTCGCGCCGGGATCGTCGCGGCCGGATGTCGACCTGTACCGCTACATCGAGGAGCGCGGCTTCCACTTCCCGCGCGAGCTGGTGACGCGCTACCTCGTCGCCCTGCGCACCAAGCCGTTCGCGCTGTTCACCGGCATCAGCGGCACGGGCAAGACGAAGCTCGCCCTGCTCGTCGCGGAGTACTTCTCGAGCGTGCCCGGCACGCGCGCCACGCGGCGCGAGCAGCCCGACGACGGCGACCACGACTTCTACCTGCCGATCGACCGCGTGACGCTGCGCAGCGGCACGATCACGCCGGGCCGCGACCAGCTCGACTACTTCAACGTGCCTGCGGGGGCGACGGAGACGTTCACCGCCAACATCACGAACGTGCTGGGCGCGCACGGCGACATCACGTTCCGGGTGTCGAGCCTGGTGGCGGGCGGCACGCGGCACCTGACCGTGCAGGTGCCCTCGTCGGTGCGGCGCGCGTTCGAGCAGACCGGCGTCGGGGAGCGTGACTACCTGCGCTTCGAGATCGTGGAGGAGTTCAAGCGCTTCCGCGTGTCGCTCTTCCGCCCCGAGCGCGAGCTCGTCGACATCCCCCCGGAGGATCGCTACGCGTTCGTCAGCGTGCGCCCGAGCTGGGACGACCACACCGCGCTGCTCGGGTCGTGGGACACGGGGCTCGAGCGCTACGTACGCACGCCCGTGCTGGAGCTGCTGCTGCGGGCGGCGCGCGAGGAGGCCGACGCCCGGGCGGCGGGGGTGGCACCCGCGCCGTACTTCGTCGTGCTCGACGAGATGAACATCGCGCGGATCGAGCACTACTTCTCCGACTTCCTCTCCGCGCTCGAGTCGCGCCGGGCCGACGCCTCGGGGGCCGTGCGGCAGGAGCCGCTGCACCTGCACGGCGCCGACGCCGCGCGCGTGGCGTGGACCGACCACCTCGGGATCGAGTACGAGGTGCCCGAGCGGCTGGCCATCCCGACCAACGTCGTGTTCACGGGGACGCTCAACCTCGACGACACGACGTGGGGGGTGAGCCCGAAGGTCGTGGACCGCGCGAGCACCATCGCGTTCAGCGCCGTCGACTACGCCGGGTTCCTGGCCGGCGCTGCGGCCGACCAGGCCCCCGACCCGCTCGAGCTGCCGCAGGAGGCGACGCGCGCCGCGGACTTCCTCGGCTCCTTCCAGTTGGCCACCGCGGAGGACAGCCACGAGGTGGGGCGCCACCTCGGCCCGTTCGTGCAGCTCAACGAGCTGCTCGTCACGCACGGCCAGCACTACGGCTACCGCGTGCTCAACGACGTCGCCCTGTACGTGCGCACGGTGCGCGACATGATCGGCGATTCGCCCGAGACGATGCACGCGGCGGTCGACGCGTGCGTGCTCCAGAAGGTGCTGCCCAAGTTCTTCCCGTGGCGCGAGGACCGGGGCGGCCTGCTGGTCACCCTGCTCGAGTACTGCCTCGATGGCGAGACGACGGTCGCCGACGGGGTGCACGCGGTGGACCGGGACGCGCTGCTCGCCCGCGTGCGGGTGGACCACGCGGACCGCGCGCGCCACGCGGACGGGCGCGACGCGTGGATGCCGCGTTCGGCCGGGCGACTCGTGCGCATGCTCCGCGCGATCGGGTAGGCCCACCGCATGGGTCGACGGGGTGCAGGGCTGGCGGTGGCGGTGGGTGCGTGCGCGCTCCTCGGCGTGCTCGCTCCCGGCCCGGCCGCACGCGCAGCGGATGACGCACCCGCAGCGCTCCCGCCCGCCCTGGTGGCGCGGCTCGAGGGCGACCGCGCCCGCACGGCGGCGACGCTCGCGGCCCGGCGGCGTGCACTGGGCCGCGTGGCGGTGCAGGGACGGGCGTCGACGGCCGCGCGCGCCCGGATCGCGTCACGCGCCGCGGCGGTGGATGCCGTGCTGCGGGTGGCGCCGATGCAGCCGCCGGCGCAGCTGCGGGCGACGCTCGACGGCTCGGCGGCGACCATCGCGCGAACGGCCGCGGCAGCGCGGCGGCGTCTCGACGCGGCGACCGAGGAGGCCGCGGCCGCACAGGCGGCGGCGCTCGATGCCGACCGCCGGCTGCGGGCGCTGCAACGCGCCTCCGCCACGGAGGACGACGTGGACACGACGCTGGGGTCGTGGCGCTTCGGGTCGGGCGGCCCGGCCGTGAGCGCCGAGACGCTCGACGACTACCTCGCGAGCAAGGGCTCGCCGCTCGCCGGCCAGGGCGCGGCGTTCCTCAAGTCGGGCGTCGAGCACGAGGTGGACCCCCGGTTCGTCGTCGCGGTCGCCGGCGCCGAGAGCTACTTCGGCATCGTCACCTGCGCGCCCCACAACGGCTGGGGGTGGGGCTGCCCGAGCTCGCCGTTCGCCTTCCGCTCCTGGGCCGAGGGCATCGAGACGGTCACCGCCGGGCTGCGCGAGGACTACATCGACGACGGGCTCGAGAGCGTGGGGGAGATCCACCTGCGCTACGCACCGCCCGACGCCACCAACGACCCGACCGACCTCAACTACGGGTGGGCCGACAACGTGGCCGGGTTCCTGGTCGAGCAGGGCGGCGACCCGCAGGACGTCGCAGGCGTCGTCGGCCCGGGCACCTGACGCACGACCCTGTCCGACCGAGGTTGCGCGATCGCCTGCCTCGCCGTACCTTGGAGGGGACGGCGCGCCCTTCCCAGGCGTGCTCCCCCGACCCACCGACAGGAGCCATCGCCCACGATGCAGGGACGATCGCACGCAACGACCGGCGCTCGCGCCATCGGCGCCCGGCGCACCGGCCCCACCTGGGGCGATGCCTTCAGCTCCATCATGCTCGTGGGTTCGGCGACCACCTCCGCCGTCACGTCCAGCGACGACAGCACCATCGAGCAGATCGTCTCGGCAGGTTCGCCGATCGACGCAGCACGCTCGTGGCTGTCCGATCCGACGCGCACGGCAGCGCTGCCACCGTCGCTCGTGGCCTGCGCCGTCCAGACGCTCGACGTGGCCGACGCGCACTTCCGCGACCTCGACGACCTCGCCGCCGGGATGGCCCGCGATGCGGCCGCCGTCGGTGTGCTCGACGATGCTCGCCTGCGCCAGCTCGATTCCCTGGCGGAGGCGCTCGACGAGTACGCGAGCACCCTGCGCCGGCTGCTCGACCCGCAGCTCACCGACCCCGTCGAGGCCGAACGCCGCATCCACGCCGGCCTGCGCGCTGCCGCCAATTCCGGCGGCGGCCTGCGGGCCCTCGTCATCGCGCTCTGACGGAGCTGGCGTCGCCTACCGGCCGCGGCGCAGGGCCGCGCGCAGCTGCGGCGCGTTGACCAGTCGCAACTTCAGCGCGAGTGGTGCGTAGATGCCCCACGTCAGCAGGATGGCGACGAGCATCGAGAGGGCGTTGCCGGCGAGCCCGTCGCCGAGCACCGAGGCGGAGGCGCGCCAGCCGGCCCAGCCGATCGCCACGCACAGCCCGCTCGCTGCGCCCGAGACCACGATCGCCTGCACGATCGGCACGGTCGGGATACCCCCGAGCCGGCGCCGCAGCACGAACCACATGACGACGAACGACAGGGTGTTGGCCAGCGCCATCGCGAGCGTGACGCCGTACACGCCGAGCCGGCTGTGCAGCAGCCCGCCGAGGATGATGTTGCCGAGGAAGTTCGCGAAGAACCCGATGATCGCCGGGGTCCACGGGGTGCGGAGCGAGAAGTACGCGCGCATCAGCAGCTGGATCGCCCCGTTGGCGACGAGCCCGACCGCGAACCCGCGCAGCGCCGAGGCGATCAGCAGCGACTGCGGGTGCGTGGTCTTGCCGTACTCGAACAGCAGCTCCACGACCGGGTCGGCGAACACGAACAGGAACACGGCGGCGGGCATGAGCAACACCGAGATCTGCCGGATGCCTGCGCCCACTGCGTCGCGGAACCCGGCGCGGTCGTCCTTCGCCGAGTGTCGCGCGAACAGCGGGAAGAAGACGGTGGCGACCGCGAGCGAGAAGATCCCCTGCGGCAGCTGGAACACGCCCCACGCCTTGTACACGGCTGCCGGGCCGCCGTCGACCACCCCGCGCAGCTCGTCCAGCGGGATGCGGCTGGACCAGTAGGTGTTGACGATGTTGTTGAGGTTCATCATCGCCAGGCTCAGCATCACGGGCAGCATCGCGATGACGACGGCCTTGACCATCGGGTCGCGGAACGCGTGGCCGAACACGAGCCGGTGCCCGCGCCC
>JAOPYS010000443.1 GCA_025964465.1 Thermoleophilia bacterium | reverse complement strand
GCCCACCCGCCCCTGCACGGGCCGCCACGGCCGCCGCCTTGGCACGGTCCTTCTCGGCGACGTCGCTGAACGCGAGCTGGAGGTCGTCAGGCGTGAACCATATGTGCTCCATCGCGGGCCCGTCGGCCGAGTGGCGGTGCGCCGTCCCCATCCCGAGGTCCGGCACCTTGTCCTTGCCCCCGGGGAAGAACGCGCCGATCGGCATCCCCGTCTTCGTGTCGAACACGATCAGCTTCGGCACGGGCATCCCGGGGTGCGCGGCCGCGAACTGCTTCGCGAGCGCGTCCGGGACCTTGCGGTGGGAGGAGTTGGGGCCGCCCTGGGCGCTGCCCTCGGTGTTCTGCATCGTCAGCCCGCCGAAGGCCTGCATCGTCGCCGCGAGCAGCGCCTTCGCCTTCGCCGGATCCTCCGGCGTGGTGCGCGGGATGATGATGTGGTGCGCATCGCCGCCTGCGCCGCCCATGCCCGGCATCCCGGCCATGCCCGCCCCGTGCGCGTGCCCTGCAGCTGCGCCGCCTCCGCCGTCGACCGCCTTCGCACCGGCCGCGGCGTGCGAGTGGGCGGCTGCCGCACCCATCGCCGCCGCTGGGGCGGCATCGGTCGGCCCGCCCATGCCGACCATCCCGGGCATCGCGCTGCCCGTCACGTCCACCGGCGTCGGCGCCGCCATCGGCATCGCCGCCGGCGCTCCCGCGCCCCCCATCGGTCCACACATCGAAGCACCATCCCGTCACGCTGCGGTCGTCCGTCCCGGCCGACCTGTCGCACTCCGGGATACCAGCGCTGCCGCGGTGCCACCATCCGGCGGGTACCTAACTTTGGCGACACGGAGGTCGCGCCCTGCCGCGCTTCCGCCCGGTGCGATAGCGTAGGGGGGCACGTTTTCGGCAGGGACAGGAGCGCACAGTGGCAGAGACCGTCGACACCGCAGGGTTCCGCAACGGGCTCCACATCAAGATCGATGGCGCCGTGTGGCGCATCATCTCGTTCCAGCACCACAAGCCCGGCAAGGGTGGCGCGGTCATGCGCACCAAGCTGCGCAACATCGAGACCGGCTCGACCGTCGACAAGACGTTCCGGGCGGGGGAGAAGTTCGAGCGCATCCGCACGGAGCAGCGCACGGCGACCTTCCTCTACCACGACGGCACCGACTACGTCTTCATGGATCCCGAGACCTTCGACCAGATGACGCTGACGGAGAAGGTCGTCGACGACGCCGCCACCTTCCTCACCGACAACATGTCGGTGCAGATGTTCATCGTGGACGGCGAGCCGGCCGGCGTGGAGCTGCCCACCACCGTCGAGCTCAAGGTCGCCGAGACCCAGCCCGCCGTGCGCGGCGACACCGTCGGCAACGTGCAGAAGCCCGCGACGCTCGAGAACGGCGCGGTCATCCAGGTGCCCGCGTTCGTGACCGAGGGCGACACCCTCAAGGTCGACACCCGCGAGGGTGGCCGGTACGTCAGCCGCGTCTGACGCGACGGCGGTACCGCAAGGAAGGTCGGCACACCCCCGTGGCGCGCACCCCTGACGAACGAACGAACGATGGTCGCGGACGGCGCGGCGCGCCGGTCGACCCGAGCGAGGCCGAGTTCGTCCGGCGCGTGCGTGAGCCGCGTGCGAAGAGCTCCGAGCCCGGGCGCCACCGCGCGCGCCGCAGCGCGATGATGCTGCTGTACCGCTCCGACCTGGTCGGGGGGGACGTGGACGAGGCGATCGCCAGGTTCGAGGGCGAGCACGGGTTCGCGATGCCGGCCTACGGCGCGCTCGTCGTGCGCGGCGTGTCGCAGCGCGAGGTCGAGCTCGACGGTGAGATCCAGGACCACCTCAAGGAGTGGACCGTCGGCCGGCTCGGCGCGGTGGAGCGCGCGGTGCTGCGCATCGCGATGTTCGAGCTGGTCACGGGCGAGGTGCCGGGGCCGGTGGCGATCGACGAGGCCGTCGAGCTGTCGCGTCGGTACGCGACCCCCGAGGCCGCCAAGCTGGTGAACGGCGTGCTGGCGGCGTGGCTGCGCGCGCACGAGGCCGGCGGCGCCGACCCCGACGCGGGCGACGAGGAGGAGTGACGATGGGCGACGTGGACGAGGTCGAGGTCGAGGAGCCGGTCGAGCCGGAGGTCGAGGCCGAGGAGCAGGCCGAGCCGGAGGAGGCGCCGACCGCCGAGCCCGAGCACACGAGCGCTGCCGCGCCGGAGGAGTCGGTGGCCGAGGAGCTGCGCACGGCGCTCGGGTCGATGCGCGAGGAATCAGATCGCATCGCCGGGCTCGAGACGGGCCAGGAGCAGGTGGAGGCCGCCGAGCGGTTCGCCGAGGATGCCGGGCGCCTGGACGAATCGATCGGATCCGCGGCGCGGGCGGCCGACGACGACCGTGGCTGACATGCCGGCAGCCACCGCCGGCGAGCTGCTCGCCGACCTGCGCGCCACCGTCGACGTCCAGCTGGCGCGCGCTTTCTCGAGCGACGATCGCTCGGTCTCCGCGCTCGCCGCGGCCATCGACTACTCGCTGCTCGCCCCCGGCAAGCGCATCCGTCCGATCCTCTTCCTGGCCGCCGCCGAGGCGTGCGGCGGCTCGGGCTCGCAGCTCGCCCCGGTCGCCGCGGCGTTCGAGCTGATCCATGCCTACTCGCTCGTGCACGACGACCTGCCTGCGATGGACGACGACGTGCTCCGGCGCGGCGTGCCGACGAGCCACGTCGTCTACGGCGAGGCGACCGCCGTGCTCGTGGGCGACGCGCTCCAGGCCCGGGCCTTCGAGCTGGTGGCGGGGTGTGACGCGCTGGGCGCGGAGGCGCGCGTCGCCATCGTGGCGCTGCTCGCCCGCGCGGCCGGGTGGCGCGGCATGGTCGGCGGCCAGTACCTCGACGTCGACCACGAGCGCGCGGGCGGCTCCGACCTCGCCGCCCTGCGCGACGTGCACGACCGCAAGACGGGCGCGCTCATCGCCGGTGCGATCGAGGCGGGCGCGATCGCGGCCGGGGCAGACGACGATGTCCAGGCGGCGTGCGCCGCGTTCGGACGCGAGCTGGGCTGGCTCTTCCAGCTCGTCGACGACCTGCTCGACGCCACCGGCAGCGCCGAGGCGCTCGGCAAGACCCCGGGCAAGGACGCGCGCAGCGGCAAGGTGACGGCTGTCGACGTGTACGGCAGCGTCGACGCGCTGCGGGCGGCCGCCGACGAGCAGCTCGAGCGGTGCCTCGCCCTCGCGATGGAGCTGCCGGACGCTGGCGGCAGGCTCCGACGGATCGCACGGTTCGTCCACGGACGGGACCACTGACATGCACGACGGCTACCGACGCCCCGAGACGCTCGAGTTCACGACCGATCCCGACGCCAACCGGCTCAACGCGCAGGAGCCGGTCGCATTCGTGATCGGCTGGATCCTCGACCAGCAGGTCAAGGTGCAGAAGGCGTTTGAGGGCCCGCTCGAGCTGCAGCGCCGGCTCGGCGGCACGCTCAGCGCCGCGACGATCGCCGCGATGCCCGAGCAGGACCTGATCGACGTGTTCGTGGCCAAGCCCGCGCTGCACCGGTTCGGCGGCGTCGCGGCCAAGCGCGTGCGCGCCTGCATGCAGCACCTCGTCGACGAGTACGGCGGCGACCCCGAGCGCGTGTGGCTCGAGGCGGCCGACTACCCCGAGCTGCGACGCCGCATCGTCGCGCTGCCCGGGTTCGGCCCCACCAAGGCCCCGGCAGTGACGGCGGTGCTGGTGCGCCGCTTCGGCCTCGACGTCTCCGGCTTCGAGGACGAGCTGTTCGAGTACGGCAGCCTGGCCGACGTGGCGACCTACGACGACCTGCTCGCCTACCAGGCCCGCAAGACCGCCTACAAGCAGGCCGCCAAGGCCGCGAAGGCCGAGGCCGCGGGCGAGTGACGATCCGGATCGACGAGCGCATCGCGCGTGACGGGCTCGCGGAGAGCCGCTCGGTCGCGCAGCGGCTCGTGATGGCGGGCGCGGTGCGCGTGGACGGACAGGTCGTGGCGAAGTCGAGCGAGAAGGTGCGCGACGACCAGCTCGTGGAGGTCGACCACGGGCCGCCGTTCGTCTCGCGCGGCGGCGAGAAGCTCGAGAACGCGCTCGTCTCCCACGCCGCCACCGTCGAGGCCCTCGGGCTGCGGGTCGAGGGTGCGCGCGCGGTCGACGTGGGCGCCTCGACCGGTGGCTTCACCGACTGCCTGCTCCAGCGCGGCGCGGCCCACGTCGTGGCGATCGACGTGGGCTACGGCCAGCTCCACGAGCGGCTGCGCACGGATGCGCGCGTCACGAACATCGAGCGCACCAACGCGCGGCACCTGGAGCCCGGCGACCTGCCGTACGCGCCCGACCTGCTCGTGTGCGACGCCTCCTTCATCCCCCTCGCCACCGTGCTGCCGGCCACGGTCGCGCTGATGGACCCGGCCGGGTGGTGGGGCGTGCTGCTGTGCAAGCCGCAGTTCGAGGCCGGCCGCGACCGCATGAACCGCCACGGCCGCAAGGGCGTGCTGGTGGACGAGGCGGTGCGCGCACAGGTGGTGGAGGAGTCGGTCGCCTCCGTGCGCGCGATGGGCGTTGACGTGCTCGCGGTCGAGCGCGCCCACCCGCCCGGGCCCAAGGGCAACGTCGAGTTCGCCCTGCTCGTGCGCGGCCCCGCCTGACCCCCGCCTCCCTCCACCCCCGCCCCCCTTCCGAGTATGAGGTAGATCGGCCCCCTCAGCGGGACACACGCCGAAACGATGGGGTAGATCCGGCGCTCGAATCCCCGCCCCAAGGCCCATCGTCACGGAGCCGTGACGAAGTCGGCACGCTTTCGTCACGCTCGGGGGTTCGCGCCATCCGGCAGCGACGCTAGGCTCCTCGCATGGATGCCGTCCGCCGGCTGCTGCTCGTCACCCACCGTGATCCCTCCGTGGCGGGGCCTGCCGTCGAAGTGCTCTGCGCGACGGCCGAGCGGCTGGGCGTCGAGCTCGTGGCAAGCGCGGTCGAGGTGGAGAAGCACCCCGCGCTCGGCGGCTCCTGCGCAACCGTCGGCGACGGCTCCACGAGCGACGCGGGCGAGCGGTGCGACGCGGCGATCGTGCTCGCGGGCGACGGCACCCTCCTGCGCACCCTCGCGCAGCTCGGGCCCGACACGCCCGCGCTGGGCGTGAACTTCGGCATGCTCGGGTTCCTGTCGGGCGCGTCGCACGACGCGCTGGAATCGGCGCTCGAGCGCCTCGCGACCGGCAACTACCGCGTGGTGGAGCTGCCGGGCCTCGAGGTCGACCTGGCCGGCCGCGGCGGCACCACGGCGGTGAACGACGTGGTGGCGACGGGCGGCATCACCGGTCGCGTCAACGAGCTGGGGTGGCGCGTCCTCAGCGCCGACGGCGTGTCGCTCGACGAAATGGGCACCGTGGCATGCGACGGCATGGTGCTGGCGACCCCGGTCGGCTCCACGGCGTACAACCTCTCCAACGGTGGACCGGTGCTGGCGTGGGGCGTGGAGGGCACGGTCGTGTCCTTCGTGGCGCCGCACACGCTCGCCGCCCGTCCGCTCATCGTGGCGCCCAAGGACGAGGTCGAGGTGCAGCACATGGGGCGTGGCGCGCCGCTCAAGGTGCTGGCCGACGGCGTGCAGGTCGGGCGCCTGCAACCGGGCGAGACGCTGCGCGTGCGTCGCGGCGGGGTGCGCGCGCGGCTCGCGTTCGTCGACGACACCTCCTTCTACGCGCGGTACCGCGACAACTTCGCCGTGCCCATGCACTTCGGCGGCCCGCGCGTGCGCGCCAGCGACCGCGTCGTGGCGCCGGTCGACGTCGGGACAGGGAGCGTGGACGCATGATCGTGCGCGTGGACATCGAGAACCTCGTCATCGTCGA
>JAOPYS010000416.1 GCA_025964465.1 Thermoleophilia bacterium | reverse complement strand
GCGGTGCTCGAGGCGCTGTTCGACGCGTTCGTGCTGATCGAGCTGGAGGCCACCGACCCGGGCAGCGGGCGACAGCTGCTGGACGCGGCCGTGGTGCCGATGGCCAACGTCCTGCTTCCGTCCATCGCCGCGGCGGTGCTCACGCCGTACGTGTCGGACGAGCCGTGGGCGTTCGCGCTGCTGCTGCCCGTGCTGCTCGTGGGCATGTACGGCGCGTTGTGGATCGCCAACAGCCAGCAGCTGCAGAAGCGGCGTGGCGACCGCCTGCGCGACACGTTCTCGCGGTACGTGCCCGAAGGCATCGTCGACGACCACCTCGAGACGATGCAGGGCGTCGAGCTGGGTGGCGAGCAGCACGAGGTGAGCGTGCTGTTCTGCGACATCCGGGGCTTCACCTCTTGGGCGGAGGACAAGGGCGCCGCCGAGGTGATCACCGAACTCAACGTCTTGCTCGGTGAGCTGTCGGCGAGCGTGATGGACACGGGTGGCACGCTCGACAAGTTCACGGGCGATGGCCTGATGGCGTTCTGGGGTGCCCCGCTGCCCAACGAGTACCACGCGGAGTTCGCGTGTCGGGCCGCGCTCGACATGCTCGACCGGCTCGACACCGTCAACGAGCGCCGGCGCGAACACGGGCAGGAGCCGTTCGCGATCGGCGTCGCGGTGCACTCGGGCCTCGCCGTGGTCGGCAACGTCGGGCACGAGCGGCGCCTCGACTACACGGCGATCGGTGACACGGTGAACACCGCCGCGCGCCTCGAGGCGTCGACCAAGGAACTGGGTGCGGTGCTGGTGGTGTCGCGGGCGACCGTCGACCGCCTCAGCGGCGACCTGTACGACCGCGCGATGCTCATCGGCGAGGTGGCCCTGCGCGGCAAGTCGCGGGTGGTCGAGGCGTGGGCGCTGCCGCCGCGCCGCGTGGCGGACGAGCTCGACCTCGACGATGGGCTCGGCGAGCCCGATGCCCTGCACAGGGATGCCGCGTGAACATCGCGCGACTGACAACCGTGCTGGTGGCTGCGTCGCTCGTGCTCGGCGGGTGCGCCGGGAAGGGCGAGGACGCGAAGGCGAAGCCGTCGACGTCGAAGGCCGGCCGCGCGGCGTCGAGCCTGGTCGTGGAGGGCGCGCCCGTCCGGACGAACGGGGCGCGGCTCGGGGCGACCAAGGCCGCACCGACGAAGCGCGTGGCGACGCCGACGCCGAGCCCGCGCCCGAAGGTGCCCGTGCGGGTCGTGGAGAAGTGGCCCGCGCCGAAGCTGCTCCCCGACGGCACGATCGACGACGGGCCCGACCCGATCGGGACCGCACCGGTGCAGGTGCAGCCGCTGCCGATCGAGGACGACCCGACGACGACGGCCGCGATCGACAAGTGGTCGACGCGCCTGCGCAAGGTCGACCTCGCGCAGTGGAACCAGTGGATGGACGCCGGGCTGCGCTCGCCATGGTCACAGGCCCAGGACGCGGCGCTCTCCAGCATGGTGAAGGTGACGGTCGAACGGTGTGGCGGGGCGCACACGGTGGCGACCGGGGTCGTGCTGGCCGATGAGACGGTCGTCACGACCGTTCACGCGATCGAGAGCCCCAACCGGCGCGTGCGGATCTCGCCGGCCACGGGCGGCGCGCGCATCCCGGCGATGGTGCGCTACCTCGACGTCGATGACGACATCGCGGTGCTCAAGGTGCCCGGCCTGGTGGCTCCGCCCATGCTCTTCCACGTGGTGACGGGCGACAAGCCGCAGTGGGGCTACGCCTATGGCGTGGGCACGGGTGGGCCGGCCGGCACGATGCGGCGAACGCCCGCCGTGGTCGCGATGCGGGAGGCGACGGCGACGCTCGAGCAGCCCGACGGGTTCGCGCAGCGCATCACCGACCGTGCCATCCTCCCGTTCGTCGGCGGTGTGTCGGCGGGTTTCTCCGGCGGTGTCGTGATGGCGACCAACGACCCCGAGTTCGTGAGCGGGTGGGGCTTCCACGGGCTGATCCGGGCGCGCGTGCCCTTCCGGGCGGACACGGGCGGGATCGCGGTGCCGGCGACGCTGGTCGGTGACGCGCTCGACGCCGCGGACAAGCTCGACCCGTGGTACGAGCACCGCGCCGGGAGCTGCCCGCAGTGGATTCGGCACCGCCACGACGACACGGCCTGAGCCGCGGGCCGGGTCAGGCGAGGTCGCGTCGGCGCGTGAGCAGCAGGATCGAGACCGCCACCCAGAACGGGATGGCGAGCCACGCGAGGAGCAGCTCCCACCCGTCGTAGAGCTTGGGCCGGGCCGGGAAGGACTTCTGCTTCCACGCGTCGCGGACCGCGTACCAGCACGACGCGCCGCCGTCGTTGTCCGCGCACTCCTGGGCGAAGCGGCGCAGGTCGGCGGCGGACGGGCCCTCGAACGCGGCGGCGTCGGATGACGGCGTCTCGCCCGGCACGGGAAGGGGCGTGGCGGTGGCGAACCCTCCGGATCCCCCGGGCCCGACGGTGATGTGGTCGGGGTCGTAGTCGGATCCCGGAGGCGCCGCGCCGCGGGAGCTGTCGTACTCGCGGTCGTTGCCCTCCTGCGCGGCGTGCCCGATCAGCACGCCGTACGGCATGACCGCGACCATCGCGCGCGACACCGGGCCGACGAACGGGTCGTTGGGGGTGAGCGTGTCGCGCGCCGTGTCGGTCATGTAGGAGCGCAGGTGCCCCTCGGTGCGCCAGGCGTCGACGTAGGCGGCGAGGCCCGCCGCGAAGGCGCTGACGATGACGGCGCTGCCGATGGCGGCGGTCGCACGCCCCTGGATGGAGAACGCGGTGCCGACGCAGAGCGCGAGCAGCACGCCGGGGATGGCGTACCAGAGCGCCTGCACGGGTTCGTCGATCGGGGCGAAGCTGCCGGACACCGCCGAGGCGACGAGGCCGTAGACGGCACACGTCACGACGAGCGTCGCGACGATGAACACAGCGGCGCCCAGCACGCGCCCGAGCACGATCTGCCAGCGACCGACGGGCCGCGCGGCGAGCATGAGCATCGTCCCGTCCGACAGCTCGCGCGCCACGAGCGACGCCCCGACGATGAGCGCGTAGAGCCCGCCGCCGATGCCGGCGCCCGCGCCGACGGCCCACGCGGCCTGCTCGGCCTCGCGGTCGGCGAGGTCGACGGAGCCGCCGACGAGCAGGGCGCCGACGAGGGCGAGCAGCGACAGCACGACCCCGATGATCGGGATGAGCAGCAGGCGCTGGCGGCGCAGCTCGGTGACCGTCGAGCGGGCGATGGCGAGGATGGCGATCACGGGCGCGCCTCCGGTGCGTCGGCAGGGGCCGGTGCGGGCGCGGCGGAGCCGGTGGCGCCGCTGCCGGCGATGGTGCGGACGAACAGGTCCTCGAGCCCCTCGCCGCTGGGCGACAGCTCGAACAGCCAGGCGCCGGCGCCGACGACGGTGTGGGCGATCCAGGCGACGGCGTCGTCGTCGGGGACGCTGGCGGTGAAGGTCGTGTCACCGTCGGAGTGGTGGAGGGCGTCGAGCGTCACGCGCTCCCCGAGCGTCGCGGCGAGGGCGTCGGTCCACCCGCGCACGCGGACGCGCACGCGCGTGGTGCGCTCCACCATGTCGCGAAGCGCGCCGCTCGAGACGATCCGGCCGTCCTCGAGGATGGCGACGTGGTCGCAGATGTCCTCGACCTCGGCGAGGTTGTGGGAGTTCAGCACGATGGTGCAGCCGTCGGCGTGGACGCGCCGCAGCGTGTCGCGCAGGGCGCGGCGCTGGAGCGGGTCGAGGGCGCTCGTGGGCTCGTCGAGCACGAGCAGGCGGGGCTCGGCCAGCAGCGCCTGGGCGATGGCGATGCGCTGCTGCATCCCCTTGGAGAATCCTCCGACCTTCTCGTCCATGCGGTCGGCGAGGTCGACCTGGACGGCGACCTCGTCGATGCGGGTCGTGACCCGGGCGCCGTCGACGCCGGCGAGCGCGGCGTGCAGGCGCAGGAACTCGCGCCCGGTCAGCTGGCGCGGGAGCTGGAACTTCTCGGGGACGAAGCCGATGCCGCGGCGCGCCTCGGAGGTGCGGGCGTCGCGCCCGTCGATGGTCGCGGTGCCGTCGGTGGGGCGCATGAGCCCGATCGCCATGAGCATCAGCGTGGTCTTGCCGGCGCCGTTGGGGCCGACGAGGGCGAAGGCGCTGCCGGCCGGCACCTCGAGGGAGACCGCGTCGACGGCAGTGAATGCCGTGCGGCGGATGCCGCTGCGGTACACGCGCGACAGGCGGTGGCAGGCGAGCGCGGGCGGCGGAGCGGTGGACGTCATGCGGGGAGCGTGCCCGCGCGATTCGAGGACCGAACGCCGCCGGAGGGATCGCGGGCGACTGGTACGCTCGGGCGCTGCATGGCAGATGCGCCGCTCGACATCCTCGTGGTCTCCCAGATGTATCCCGGTCCGCGTGACCCGGACCTGGGGGTGTTCGTGCGCGGCCAGGAGGAGGCGCTGCGCTCGCGCGGGCACCGCGTGCGCGTGGTGGCGGTGACCCGGCGCGGCGGCGGGCTGGCCAAGCACCTCGGGTTCGCCGTGCGGGTGCTGGCGGCGGTGTGGTGGCGCCGGCCACAGGTGGTGTACGCGCACTTCCTGGCGCCGGCGGGCGTGCTGGCGGCGATGGCGTGCCGGGTGCTGCCGCGCACCGGGCTCGTGGTCGTCGCCC
>JAOPYS010000405.1 GCA_025964465.1 Thermoleophilia bacterium | reverse complement strand
CCGCTGCGCCGCCCGCCGCGTACGCTGCGGCCCGCTTCGCGGGGTCGACCTTCTCGTCGATCGCACCCACCGACGGCGAGCGTCGCTTGACCTCGGCGATGATCGCCAGCTCGCCGGCCTCGCGGCGGGCTGCGATGGCGGCGACGAGGGAGCGCACGGCGCCGGGCGCCTTGGGCACGGGGCCGGGTGGCGCGGACGCGGATTCGAGGAGGCGACCGCGCACGTCGGCGACGATGGAATCCAGGTAGGTACCGGTGACGGGCGTGTCGGCGCTCATGCTGCGACCTCCGTGTCGCCGGCGACCCAGCGGTCGAGACGGTCCAGTGCGGCGCCGGCGTCGATCGCCCGGCGCGCCAGCTCGACGCCCTCGCGCAGGTCGCCCGCCAGGCCCGCGACGAGGATGCCCGCGGCTGCGTTCAGCACGACCACGTCCCGTGGGGCGCCGGTGGAGCCCTCCAGCACCGACCGCATGATCCGCGCGTTGTGGGCCGCGTCGCCGCCGGCCAGCGCCGACACGGGCGCGCGCGTCAGACCGACCGCCTCGGGGGTGACCTCGAAGCGGCGGATGCCGCCGGGTCGCACCTCGTGCACCACGCTCGCGTCGGCCAGGGTCAGCTCGTCGAGCCCGTCCGCGCCGTGCACCACGAGCGCGTGGTTGCAGCCCAGCTGCTGCAGCACCCGCGCGACCCGCTCGGCCATCGCCGGGTCGGACACTCCGACAACCTGGCGCGTCACGCCCGCGGGGTTGGTGATCGGGCCGAGGAAGTTGAACGCCGTGCGCACGCCCAGCGCGCGTCGCGGCCCCGCCGCGTGCCGCATCGACGGGTGGAACGCCGGCGCGAACAGGAAGGCGAATCCGGCGTGGGCGAGGCTGTGCTCGACCTCGGCCGGCGTCGTCTCCAGCCGGCCCCCGCTCGCCTCGAGCACGTCGGCGCTGCCGCAGCGCGAGCTGACCGCGCGGTTGCCGTGCTTGGCCACAACGGCCCCGGCACCCGCCACCACGAACGCTGCGCAGGTCGACACGTTGAACGTGTCGGCCCCGTCGCCGCCCGTGCCGCACGTGTCGACCGCGCCGTCGGGCGCCCCGGCCGGCACCACGTGCGCGCGCATCGACTCGCAGAAGCCGGCGAGCTCCTCCACCGTCTCGCCGCGCGCGTGGAGCGGGACGAACAGCGCACCGAAGCGGGCGTCGGCCACCTCGCCGCGCATCACGCACGCCATCACCTCGCGGGCGTGGTCGCGGTCGAGTTCACCGCCGCGCGAGATCGCGCGGATCGCATCGAGGACGGGGTCCATCAGGCAGCCTCCAGGGCAGGCACGGAGGCCAGGAAATTGGTCAGCAACGCGTCGCCGCGTGGGGTCAGGATACTCTCGGGGTGGAACTGCACACCCTCGATGTTCGCGGTGCGGTGACGGACTCCCATGAGCACGCCGTCACTCGTGTGCGCCGTCGCCACCAGCTGGGCCGGCAGCGTCGCCTCGTCCACCACCAGGGAGTGGTAGCGACCGGCGTCGAAGCCCTGCTCCACGCCTGTGTAGACCCCCGCCCCGTCGTGCGTGACGGGCGACGCCGCGCCGTGCACCACGCCGCCGAGGCGCGCGATGCGGCCGCCCAGGGCTGCGCCGATGCACTGCATCCCGAGGCACACGCCCAGCAGCGGCAGGTCGCGATCGATCGCCGCGTGCACCAGCTCGATGCTGATGCCGGCCCCGTCCGGGCCGCCCGGCCCGGGTGACAGGACGATCGCGTCGTGGCGCTGCGCGAGCAGCTCGTCGACCGTGGTCGCGTCGTTGCGGACCACGTCGACGGTCGCGCCGAGGCGGGCCAGCAGGTCCGCGACGTTCCAGGTGAAGCTGTCGTAGTTGTCGACCAGCACGACCCTCATGCGACGACCCCCTGCCCAGCGGCGGCAATCGGGGCGCGTGACGACGCGCCCGCCTCGGCCAGCGCCAGCGCGTGCAGCACCGAGCTCGCCTTGGCCCGCGTCTCGGCCTCCTCGCTCGCCGGGTCGCTCGCCGAGACCACGCCGGCCCCCGCCTGCACGTACGCCATGCCGCCCGCCAGCACGGCGCTGCGGATCGTGATCGCCATGTCGAGCATCCGCCCGTGGCCGACGTACCCGACCGCCCCGCCGTAGGGACCGCGCCGGTCGGGCTCGAGTCGCGCGATGATCTCCATCGCCCGCACCTTGGGCGCGCCCGTGAGCGTGCCGGCCGGGAAGGCGGAGCGCAGCGCGTCGACGGGGTGCAGGCCCTCGCGCAGGTCGCCCTCCACCCGGCTGACCAGGTGCATCACGTGCGAGAAGCGCTCGACCTCGCACAGGCGCACGACGCGCACGGTGCCGGGTGTCGCCACGCGGCCGACGTCGTTGCGGCCCAGGTCGACGAGCATCGTGTGCTCGCACCGCTCCTTGGGGTCGGCCAGCAGCTCGCGCTCGAGGCGCTGGTCCTCCTCCTCGTCGCGGCCGCGCGGACGGGTGCCGGCGATCGGGTGCGTGACGACGCACCCGTCCAGCACGCCGACGAGCTGCTCGGGGCTCGCGCCCACCACGTGCACCGGGCCCGCGTCACCAACGAGTCGCAGCAGCACGTGGTACGGGGCAGGGCTCAGAGCGCGCAGCGCGCGGTAGGCGTCGAGCGGGTCGCCGGTGTACGCACGGTCGAACCGCTGCGACACGACGACCTGCACGCACTCGCCGCCGAGCACGTCCTCGCGGGCGGCCTCCACCATCGCCTCGTACGCGCCGGGCTGGAGGTTGCTGTGCACGCCCCCGAACGTCTCGACCTCGCCGTCGACCTCGACGGGGTCCAGCCCCGGGGCCGCCGCGGCGACCACCAGGCCCGCCTCCACCCGGTCCAGCTCGGCGACGGCCGCCGCGTGTGCAGCGCGGGCGTCGAAGGCGTCGAGGTCGTCGGGCACGACCACCGTGTGGATCGCCAGCACGCGACCGGCACGGTGCTCGAACACCACGAGCGTGTCGACCAGCAGGAACGCCGTGTCGGGTGCGCCCGCCGGGTGCGCGCCCGCCGCCTCCGGCACGCGCGGCTCGATCGTCCGCACGTGCTCGTGCCCGAGCATGCCGATCGCCCCGCCCACGCAGCGTGGCAGCGGCATCCCGATGTCGACCACCTCGTCGGCGCACGCCGCACGCACGCGGTCGAGCACGTCGGCGCCGCCGAGCACCGCACGCGCGCGCGGCGCGACGATGCTCATGTCCGCGTCGCCGCTGCCCGCCTCGCTCGTCTCGAGCAGCGCCGCGTGCGCTTCGCCCTCGGCGAGCACCCGGAAGGCCGCCAGCGGGTCGAGCCCGCCCACGTCCAGCACGCGCACCACCGGGATGGCCACGCCCGGCCGCACGAGCGCGGCGAAGTCGTCGGCTGTCGGCACCGTCGTGGTCATGCCGCCACCGTGTGCGCCGCGCGATCGAGCCGCCGACCGATCGCGCCCGCCACCGCGTCCACGCCGTCGAGCAGGCGCGCCGCGCCGGCGAGGTCGAGGGACTGCCCGCCGTCGACCAGCGCAGCGCCCGGCTGCTCGTGCACCTCGACGATGAGCCCGTGCGCCCCCGCCGCCACGGCACCCAGCGACACGCCATGTACCAGGTCGACGCGGCCCGCCGCGTGCGACGGGTCGACGATCACCGGCAGGTGGGTCAGCTCGGCCAGCAGCGGGATGACGTTGAGGTCGAAGGCGTTGCGCACGAGCGGTTCGAACGACCGGATGCCCCGCTCGCACAGGATCACGTCGGGGTTGCCGGCGGCGAGGACGTACTCGGCCGCGCACAGCAGCTCCTCCACCGTCGCGGCCATGCCGCGCTTGAGCAGCACGGGCCGGCCGCAGTCACCGAGCGCCTGCAGGAGGCGGTAGTTGGCCATGTTGCGCGTGCCCACCTGCAGCACATCGGCATATCGGGCGACGAGCGGTACCTCCTCCGGCGAGAGCACCTCGGTGACGATCGCCATGCCTGTCAGCTCGCGGGCCTCGGCGAGCAGCTCGAGCCCCTCGTGCCCGAGCCCCTGGAAGGAGTGCGGCGACGTGCGCGGCTTGAACGCGCCGCCGCGCAGCATCCGCACGCCGAGCCCCGAGAGCGCCCGCGCAGTGGCGAGCAGCGTGTCGCGGCCCTCCACGGCGCACGGCCCGGCGATCACGGCGACGGCGCCGCCCCCGATCGGGATGCGTGCCTCCCCCACGTGCACGACCGTGTCGGGGCGGCCGTTGCGGACGGCGTTGCGGTAGGGGTGTCGCTCGAGCTCGAGCTGGACGGTGGCTTCGGAAGACGTGGAGCGCGACATGGTGGGACCTTGGATCGGAGTGGCAGGTACGGATCAGTCGGGACGGGGCGGCCGATGGCTGCGTCCCCTGGATCCGTGCTGCCGATCGATCGGCTTCAGGTCACAGGCTGCGCGCGGCACCGGCCGTGGTCCACGACCACTGCCAGCGCCAGGATGCTGCGGGCACGACGACGGGCGCGGCGAAGGTGCCGCGGGCGTCGCTGGAGGTGGATTCACCGAGTGCCATGGAGTTCAGGGTAGCGGGGGCGGCGGACCCGCGCAACCCACGACCGTCAGCTGGCCGCTTCCGCCGGTGCCGGCTGCTCGGCAGGCGCCGCCGCGTCCGCGGCGAGCTTGGCGAGCGCCTTGGGCAGGTCGATGCGCCCATACCCGGAGGCGTTGTCGGGCCCGGGCCGGTCGATGTCGACCGCCGTCGAGGTCAGCGCGTCCACCACCTGCTGGTGGGTGGCCTGCGGGAACTTCGACAGCAGCACCGCGACGGCGCCCGTCACGTGTGGCGACGCCATCGACGTGCCGCTCATCGACTCGTAGCCGCCTCCGGGCACCGACGAGACGACGTTGTTGCCCGGCGCCGCCACGTTGGGGGTCATCTCGTTGGGCGACACGAACTTGGACGGGCCGCGCGACGAGAAGCTCGTCACCTTGTCGGAGGTGTTGGTGGCCGCGACGGAGAGGTAGCCGGG
>JAOPYS010000371.1 GCA_025964465.1 Thermoleophilia bacterium | reverse complement strand
GCCAGCTCCCGGACGCCCGCGCGGGCCAACGTCACCGGTACCGCGTCCGTCGCATGGCGGCGGGCACCGGGCTCCAGCTCGATCCATCCGTCCCGTTCGTTGGCCATGAGCGTCGCGGCGAGCGCGTCGACAGCAGCCTCACCGACGTCCTCCAGCCGCGCGCACGCCCACGTCGGCACCGCGCCCGGCACGCGTGCGAGTACGGCGGCCAGGAGCGCCGCCGGCGGCTCCAGCCGGTCCATCCATCCCGCGAACCCCTCGCGACCGTCGGTTGCGATGGGCGTGCGACCCAGCTCCTGCTCGACGAAGCGCAGCGCGATGCCCGGCGCGCCGCCCGCGGCGTCCACGGCCGCTGCCACGAGGGCGTCGTGCGCCGCAGGCCACGCGTCACGCACGACGCGTGCGACGTCGGCGTCGCTGCTCGCGTCGAGGGCGGCCAGCAGCGCGGGTGCGTGCTCGGCGATCGCGCCCTCCACCAGGTCGAGGGCGCGTCCCACCATCGGGGTGAGCGGCCGGCCGTCGTCGACGAGCACGACCGACACGGACGCGTCCCGATCCGTGGCCCGTCGCACGAGGTCGGCGACCGCGCCCGCGCGGGTGAACTCGAGGTCGCCGACCGGATCGACCACGACCACGGGGGAATCGGTGCGGGCGAGGACGCCCTCGATCCACGTCTCTGGCGACACGGCGCCGTCACCCGTCGCGTCTGCGCGCAGGTCCGGCGGGACATTCACGAGTGGTCGCCGGGCTGCCTCGACGAGCTGGTTCAGGACGGTGGTCCCGCCACGCCCCCATGGCGCGTCGAAGCGCACGCAGCGCAGGCCGTCGCCGCCCGCCCCCAGCACCAGCGCCAGGCGGCGAGCGGCCGAGTCCTGCGCCGAGGTCGGGGTGGGCTCCACACGGCGCGTATGCCCGCGCCGGGCGCGGCCCGACCCACCTCGACGGCCGCCTGACGTTGGGATGGTCCCGTTGACAGCTGCGACGATCGCCCCCACGCTGAGGGTGGGGAACGAGACTGCTCGGACGAGGGACGTACCATGGTCAGCGCAACAGGTCACGGTGGCAAGCCGAAGATTTCGCTCAACGGGGGACTGCCCGGAGGCGCACAGGCGCCGGCACCCGTGAAGCACACCAAGCCGCCGCAGTCGGTCTACGACCCGGCCAAGAGCAACCGCCCGCTCCACTCCGCGCAGCAGGGCGTCAAGCACCTCAAGTAGCCGTGCCGCGCAGGCGCGATGCACCACCGATCTTCTGGCCCGCTCGTCGACACGTTCGACGGGCGGGCCGTCTTCTTCGTGGGGCACCTGCGGGTGGCACACCCGATGCGACAACCTAGGTACAAGGGTGCCATTCGTGCACGCAGGTCCCGGGCCACACTGATGGCGAGGGGAGGACGCCCCTCCGGACCTGAAGGTGACGACATGAGCAGCATCAACGGTACCTCCCGCGTGACGAGCATCCCGGCCCCCGCGACCCAGCCCCGGCTGGCGGTCGACGGCGACCCCGCCGCCGCGGCCACGGCCCCGCTCGGCACCGGCGCGAGCGACAGCGCCATCCTCCTGCGCATCAGCGCCCAGCTCGACGCGCTGCTCCAGGCGGTGCTCGGCCACGGCCTCATCGGCACGGCGCCCGCTGCTGCCACACCGGCCGGCGGCCCCGACGCGCCGCGCCCCGCGGTCAACGACGTCGAGGCTCTCCCGGCGCCCACGCCCGCGCCGACCCCGGACCCCGCCCCCGCCGCGGCACCGGCCCCCGCCGCGCCCGCCGCGCCGCCGCTCACGCACACTGTGGTCGCCGGCGACACGCTCGCCGGCATCGCCCGCAAGCACGGCATCGCCGACTTCCACGCGATCTACGACCTCAACCGCGACCTGATCGGTCCCGACGCCAACCGCATCAAGCCCGGCCAGGTGCTGCGCCTGCCCGACGGCGCGATCGACGCGCCGCCCGCGCCCGCGCACCGGCCGAGCGTGCCCGCCACCCCGTCGCGACCCACGCCGCGCCCTACCCCCTCGGGCGGCTCGGGCGCTCCCCGGCCCCAGCCCCAGTACGGCGGCGGCAGCAGCGAGACGACGTCGACGCCGGCACCAGCACCCGCACCCGCACCCGCAGCGGTTTCGCCCGACCACGAGGCCCAGCAGTTCAACAACCGCGTCGAGGCGAGCCGCGGCGTCGACGCGGCACGCGCCGCCGCCCTCGAGACGCAGCACGAGGCCACCCGCGCGCGCAACCAGGTCGAGGCGGGCGGCGGCACCACCGGCTCCTTCAACGGCCACGGCGGCGGCGGGCGCTTCTAGCCCAGCCACACCACTTCCACACGAGGCGGCCGAACGAACGTCCACGGTCGGTCCGCACATCCCACGCCCACCGCACGGCGGGGCCACGAACCAGCATCCCGGTTCGTGGCCCCGTCGTCGTGTTCGGCCGGTCAACGCAAACCTAGGTAGTCCCTCCCATCCGGCGTCTCGGGACCCGTCGTACCTTGATGGAGCAGGGAGCGAGCGAGACGCTCTCCGCCACACGAGCCCGGCGACTTCGTCCCTCGCCGGAACCAGCTCACGTCCCATATCTCGCCCGACCTCGGAAGCCTCGTCCCGGC
>JAOPYS010000356.1 GCA_025964465.1 Thermoleophilia bacterium | reverse complement strand
GGGCGCGCGGGTGGCCCCGACTGCGGTGGTGCTCGCGGCAGCGATGGCGAGCAGCCCGCAGGCGACGAGCAGCGCGATGCGGTGGGGGAGGCGGGACATGGGCGGATCCTCTCGGGATGGTGGGGCGACGGTGGCGGGCGCCCTGGGGCGCCGACGCGTCGCGCAGCCGGCGGACTATACCGGCAGCTGGACGGCCTCGCGAGGAACGCGACGGGAGTCGAATCGTCGGGCCAGCTCTGCCGGGTCGGGCGTGTCGCCGGGCGCAATGTCGATGCCGAGCGATGCGGCCAGCAGGGTTCGAACCTGGTCGGCGTCGAGCCCGCGGGCCGCGAGGGCCGGGAGGCCGAGCGCGCCGTTGCGCTTGGCCAGGCGCGCGCCGTCGGAACCGAGCACGAGCGGGACGTGCGCGAACCGCGGCGCCGGGAGGCCGAGCGTGTCGGCGAGCCAGAGCTGGCGCGGGGTGGTCTCGGCGAGGTCGGCACCGCGGACCACCTCACCGACGCCGAGGTCCGCGTCGTCGACCACGGTGGCGAGGTTGTAGGCGGGGACGCCGTCGCGGCGCCGCACGACGAAGTCGTCGACCGCCTCCTCGACCGGCCCGAGCAGCAGGTCCTCGTACGCGCGCGAGGCGCCCTCGGCACGGACGCGCAGGCAGTGCTCCTCGCCCGCGGCAACCCGCCGGGCGGCCTCCGTCGGCGCGAACCGGGCGCAGGTGCCGGGGTAGGCGCCGTCGACCGCCGGCCCGTGGGGTGCCTGGGCGGCGGCGCGCACCTCGGCCCGGGAGCAGAAGCACGGGTAGGTGCGGTCCAGGCCCGCGAGCCGGTCGAGCGCCCAGCGGTGGCGGTCGATGCGCGCGGACTGGCGCACGGGCTCGCCGTCCCACGTCAGGCCGAGGGAGCGAAGCGCGTCGAGTTGCCCGTGCTCGTGCTCGGGCCGCGAGCGGTCGGGGTCGAGGTCGTCGATGCGCAGCAGCAGCCGACCGCCTCCCGCCCGGGCGAACAGCCACGCCGCCAGGGCGGTGCGCAGGTTGCCGAGGTGCAGCTCACCGGTGGGGCTGGGCGCATAGCGACCGTCGTGGGGAGCCGTGGCCATGTCGACATCCTCCCAGTCGGCGTTGCGGCCCGCCGTGGCCGGAGGACGCAGGGAGGCCAGCGGATGGCCCGTTCGGTGCAACGTTCCCGCACCCCGTGTCGATGGTCGGGCGATGCACCTGTCCCTCCAGTCGATCTCCGCTGCCGCGATGACGGCCGCCGTCTCGCTCGGTTCGACGTTCGACGCCCTCGGCGCGAGCGCGTCGACGGTCGTGGCGGGCGGGGCGCAGTCGCTCGCGCAGGGTGCCAACACCGTGGCGGCGACGCTGCCGACGACGGTCCAGGCCGGGGCCGCGAGCACGGCGCACCTGGCGGCCGACCTGGGCGTCATCAAGGATCCCGCGCTGGCGATGTCGAGGGCAGTGCCCCGCGCGACGCCGCTCGTGCGCGTGGCCGGGTTCCTCGGCAAGGCACTGCCGGTGCTGACGATCGGCACCAGCGCGCTCGTCGGCGCGCGCATCGTCGCGGATGAGGGACCCGGCGCCCTCGTCACCTCGAAGCAGGGTCGCGGCGCCGCGCTCGGCGCGGTCGGCGGCACGCTCCTGCTCATCCCCACGCCCGCGACGCAGCTCGCGGCCGCGGGCGTGCTGGGTGCGGTCGCCGCCAACCAGTTCGGCGGGCTCGACGGCCTCGACCACGCGCGCCCCCACCTGCCAGGTCACTGACCCGCCACGCGCGCGAACTTCCGCACGGATGTGACCGATCCGGTCGTCCTCGTACGGATCTGTGCCGTGGACGGCACGCTGCGTGGCGAACTTCCGCACGGACCTGACCGGATCGGTCGCCATCGTGCGGATCTGCCGCCCCTGCCGTCAGTGGCGGCCGTCGAAGGCGTCGTCGATCGCGAGCGCGTCCATGCCGTCCGTCGCCTGCCACGGGCGCGGCGAGCGGCGTGCGGCGAACGCCGGGGTCGGCGCGGGCGTCCAGCCCGTTCCCGCGCGGCCACGCACCGTGATCGGGCGCGCACCGCTCCCGCGCCGGGGGGCTCCAGCGCGCGCACTCCGGGCGTGCTGCGGGGAGCCGATCGCCACGTCCGCCGCTGCTCCCGCCTGCGCCGCATGCGCACCGCGGGCCTCGCCGAGCAGCAGCAGCGCGACCGCGAGCGAGATGGCGATCCCCGCTGCCAGGGTCGGCGCCCCGAGCGGCTCGTGCAGCACCACCGCGCCGAGCGCGACCGCCACGAGCGGGTTGACGAAGGCGTGCGTCGATGCCGTGGTAGCACCCGCGTTGGCGACGAGCCAGCCGTACGCGACGAACCCACCGAGCGACGCAGCCACCACCAGGTAGCTCCAGCTGGCCACCGTCGCCGCATCGATCCTGGACGGGTCGAATCGCGCCGCGTCACCGCTCGCCACGGACGCGCCGAGCAGCAGCGCGCCGCCTGCGAGCATCTGCATCCCGGTGCCGAGCAGGATGCACTCGGGCCGCACGGCGCGGCCAGCGAACAGCGTCGACGCCGCCCACGCCACGTTCGCCAGCACCAGCACGCTGGCGGCCAGCGGATCGATGGCGGGGCCGCCACCCGAGGGCACGACGACGACCGCGACACCGGCGACGCCGAGCACCAGCCCCGCGATGCCCGCGGCCCCCGACCGCCCGCGCCCTCCTGCCGTCCGCATGGCGGCGATCCACAGCGGCGCCGATGCGACCAGCAGCGCGGTGACCCCGCTCGACAGGCGCGTGGACGCCCACCCGGCGGCACCCATGCCGACGGTCACCAGACCCGCCCCCACGACCGTCGCATCGCGCCACGCGCGGAGGCTCGGACGCGCCACCCCGGCGCGCCGGGCGCGCACCAGCCCGACGGCCACCGCCACCGCGCCGGCAGTGACGAACCGCGTGCCCATGAGCAGCAGCGGCGGGAGCGCACCGAGTGCGACGTCGATGGCCCAGAAACTGGTGCCCCAGACGATCCAGGTGACGAGCAGGGCGACGGGGAAGACGGTGCGGGCGGAGGGCGTGGAGGTCATGTCACACACGGTAGGGCAGCATCGCCGCAGCCCCCATGGCGGATCGAACGCGTCGGGCGCGCCCCACCTTCGAATCGAAGGTGAATTCCCGTATGCGGTGTCGATGCGCCCGTCCGTCGAAAAAATACGGCCAGTGACACCCCCTCGGGACGGGTTTGTTCGGCGTCGTCCGCTACTGTGTGGACATGCCCGTCCCCACCGCCCCCGCGCCCTCGCTCACCCCCGCTCCGATCAACCTCGACGCCACCGACCACGACATCATCCGCGAGCTGGAGCGCGACGCACGGATCGCGTGGGCCGAGCTCGGTCGCCGAGTCTCGCTCACCGCACCCGCCGTCCGCGAGCGTGTTCGCCGCATGGAGCGCGCCGGGGTCATCACCGGCTACGGCGCCTGGATCGATCCCGCCCGCGTGGGTCGCCCGATCGGCGCCTTCGTCCGCATCTGCGCACCGACCCAGCCGCGGCTCGAGCGGCTGCTCGAATACGTGCAGGAGCGCGGCGAGATCGTGGAGTGTCACTCCCTGACGGGGGAGGACAGCGTGCTCGTGCGCGTGCAGGTGTCGGGCATGGTCGAGCTGGACCGCATCACGACCTCGCTCGCCCACTTCGGCCGGACGACCACCTCGCTGGTGCTCGCCTCCCCGATCCCCTGGCGGAACGTCGTGACCCGCTGACCCCGGTGGGTCGCCGCGCCGGCACCGGCGCGCCCCCGGACGGCACGGACGGTTCGCCGCCGTCGCCGTCGCCGTCGTCGTCCCGCCACCGGTCGTCCCGCGGCTCCTCGAGCACGTCGAAGCCCCCGAGCAGGCGCAGCACCCCGAGCACCGAGATGGCCAGCAGCGCCAGGTCGACCAGCAGGAAGGCGAGCAGCGCGCGGCCCGGGGTGGGCGTGCGCATCGTCAGCAGCACGATCCAGAGCGACACCGCCGCGACCGCCGTCGGCAGGCAGGCGACGGCCCGCTCCGCGCGCCACAGGCGCTCCGCGCACCGGGCGGCGGCAGCGAGGAAGGCGAGGATGCAGGCGACGACGAGCACCCGACAAGCCTGCCACGACTAGGATCGAGGGGTGCAACTGACGCCCCAGCAGTACAACGAGGTCGTGGAGCCGCCGGTCGAGGTGGCCGCGCGCTGCGCCGAATTGCTGCCGCACCCCGGCGTGCTCGACCTGGCCGAGCTGGAGGCGCTCGCCGGGGCCATCGCCGCCGATCGCTCGCTGTGGGAGCCGCTCGTCGTGGTCGACCCGCACCGGCGCCGCTATCGCCTCATGTACGAGGACGGGCGCATCGACGTGTGGGTGCTCAGCTGGATGCCGGGGCAGGGCACCGGATACCACGACCACGACCTGTCCAACGTCGGCCTGGCCTGCGCGGTCGGGGAGGTCGTGGAACGGCAGATGCTCCTGCCGACCGGGGCGAGCTCCGTGACGATGACCCCGGGCGTCACCCGCAACGGCCCGCCCGGCTACATCCACTCCGTGGCGCACGTCGACGGCGCGCCGGCCGTCACGATCCACGCCTACTCGCCGCCGCTCGTGCGCGTGGGCCAGTACCGCGTCGACGACGCGGGGATCCTGCGCAGGTCCGTCGAGCACGGTCGCCAGGAGCTGCTCGACTCCAGCATCGCCGCGATCGACCCCGACCGCGCCTAGCGGCGAGGTTCGTCGGGCGGCGGGTGCGGGCATCCGCCTCGCATGGAAACCGCCTACCTGCCCGACCTCGCGCACCGTGCCCCCGAGACCCGCTGGCTGCCCGCCGACCTGCCCGACCAGGTCGAGCCGGAGTGGGTGCGCGCCCGCTACGACGAGGTGCTCGCCGACTGCGAGGCAGCTGGCGACGACGCGCAGGCGTGGATCGACGTCGTGCTGCGCACCTCCGAGTTGGAGTCGTTCATCGGCACGCACGGGTCGCGCGTGCGCATCGGCTACCGCCAGGCCACCGACGACCCCGAGATCACCGCGGCGCTGGAGCGCTGGAACCGCGAGGTGTCGCCCGTCATCACGGACGCATCGATCGAGGTGGCCCGCCGCATCGTCGCCTCGCCCTGCACCGAGGCGCTGACCGCCGAGTTCGGCCCGACCTTCCTGCAGCTCGCCGAGGCTGCCTGCCGCGCGCACGCCCCCGTCAACACGGCGCTGCGCACGGAACTGAGCGACGTGCTCATGCGCCACACGAAGGTGTTCGGCCAGGGCACGATCCAGTGGCGCGGCGAGACCCACCCCTTCAGCTTCGCGCGCAAGGCCGCGCTGGACGAGGACCGCGACGAGCGCCACGCGGCGTGGCGCTCCAAGGTCGACTACGTCAAGGAGCACGAGGCGGAGCTGCAGGGCATCTTCGACGAGGCGCTGGCGTTGCGCGGCAAGCTCGCCGACAACCTCGAGCAGCCGTCGTACATCGGGCTGCGCTACCTCGAGATGTCACGCTTCGACTGGACGAGCGAGGACGCCGCGAAGGTGCGCGGCGCGATCGAGCGTCACGTCGTGCCGGTCGCCACGGAGCTGCAGCGACGCCAGGCCGCGGCCCTCGGCACCGAGCTGCTGCACCCTGCCGACGAGGCGATCATGCCCGAGCCGGCGCCGGCCCTGCAGGTGGACGTCGACGGCCAGCTCGAGGCGGCCACGCAGGTGTTCGACGCCATGGGCGACGACTTCGGCGGCCCGTGGCGCATGCTCGTCCAGGAGGGGCTCGTCGACGTGCCGGCCCGCGTGGGCAAGGGCACGGGCGCGTTCTGCGGCGGGTTCCCGCACGAACGCGTGCCGTTCATCTTCCTCAACTCCGTCGGCGCGCACGACGACGTCAAGACGCTCGTCCACGAGTACGGCCACGCGCTGCAGGGGTGGCGCAGCCGCAACATCGAGCCCGTCGACCTGCGCCACCCGACGATGGAGGCGTGCGAGATCCACTCGATGACGCTCGAGCTGCTCGCGCTGCCGTACCTGGCGCCGTTCTTCGGCGGCGAGCTCGACCACTTCCGGGTGGAGCACCTGCGCTCGACGCTGGACGTCGTGCCGTACATGGCCGCGATCGACGAGTTCCAGCACGCAGTGTACGAGGGGTCGCTCGACGCGGCCGGCCGGGCCGAGGCGTGGCGCGCCGCGGCGCAGCGCTTCCAGCCAGGCATCGACTGGGCCGCCGACGACTGGTACGCGGGGGCTCGCTGGCTCTTCCAGCTGCACGTGTTCCAGTACCCGTTCTACTACCTCGACTACGCGCTGGCGCGCCTCGTCAGCTGGGAGCTGTGGCTCGAGTCGCTCGAGGACGAGGACGCGGCGATCGCCAAGTACCTGAAGCTCTGCGACGCGGGCGGCACCAAGCCGT
>JAOPYS010000332.1 GCA_025964465.1 Thermoleophilia bacterium | reverse complement strand
CGGCGGGCCGGAGAGCGGCGATGCGGTGGGGCCCGTCGAGGGCTGATCAAGGGGCCGTCGCGGCCGGGGGACCAGGGCGGCCGTCGTGCTGGGCGCGGGCGACCGTGGCCCGCGCTGAGGCGGGCCGGGAGGCGCGCGCGGAGCGAGGCACCGGCGTGATCGCTGCGACTTCCTCGCCCCCTGCCCGAACCGCGGTCGACCCCGCACGCCGCGTGGTCGTGGTCGGTGCGGGCCCTGCGGGCATGGCCACGGCGATCGAGCTGGCGCAGCGCGGGGTGCCGAGCGTCGTGCTGGAGCAGCGGGGGGCGACGGGAACGCGCGAGCCGCTGTTCAACGTGGCGCCACCCTTCGCCGACCGCCTGGCGGCGCTCGACCCCGAGGGGTCGTTGACGAAGCTGCTCGTGCCCGTGGACCGCATCGAGGTGGTGGACGAGCGGACGGGCCGGGTGGGTGCGCGGGAGTTCGAGGGGGCGCTCGCGCCCGACGCGGCTCGCTCGCGCGGCGACATGGGCTCGCTCGTCGACGCCCTCGACGCGCACGTGGGGTCGGCTGCCGCGGATCGCCGACGCTGGGCGATGGTGGGCATCGGGGACCTGGAGAACGGCCTGCGCGAGCTCGCACGCACGAAGCACGCGGACCTGATCGACCTGCGGCCCGACAGCGGCGTGGGGTCGATCCGACAGGGCGACGGGTGGGCCGAGGCGGTGCTCACCCCCGCTGCGGACGGCGCCGCCCGTGACGCCGTACGCGGCGTGATGCTCGTCGACGCGTCCGGGCGCGACCTGGCCGGCGGCCCGCGCACGACGTGGCCCGAGCGGTCGTTCTGGCTGGGGGCTCGGCTGCCGGCCCGCACGGACGGGAGCCGCGCCATCCGGCGCACACGCGACATCGAGCCGACGACCGGAGCCCCGCGGCTGACGGTCGAGCTGCCCTCCGCCGACCGGACGCTGCTGTGGACACAGGTGCCGCGCGACCCGACGACGGTCAGCGCTGACGCGGCCGGCGCGCTCATCGCCGAGCGCGCCGCGGCCGTCGGGGCGCCCACCCCGGCTGCAGGCGCGCGCACGATGCCGGTGACCGTCCAGCTGTGGACGAGCGACCAGCCCGCAGTCGGGCGAGTGCTCAAGGTCGGCGACTCGGTGCGTGGCCCGTACTTCATGACCTCCTCGGGCGCCGCCACGGCCCTCGTGCACGACGCGCCCCGCGCGGTCGACGCGATCACGGCGGTGCTCGACGGCGCTCCCCTCGAGGCAACCGTCGGCGCGTACGCCGACGCGGTGCGGGGCGCCAACGCACGCCTCGTCGACCTCGTGCGACCCCGCCTGCTCGACGACCTGGGCGTGCCCCGCGGCGAGGAGCAGCCCGGCGAGAAGGGCCCCGGACCGGGGCGCCTCCGCACCTGACGCATGCCGTCCGGCGCGCCCGGGTACGCGGACGGGAGCGACGACGCGCCTCGAGATGCCCATCACGGGCCCTCCGGGGTACCCCCGGGGAACTCATGTCACCGACGCACACACCGCGAGCCGCGAGCTGGACGTCCGTTCCATGCACCGGCTCGCACGACGGGAGCAGTCGCGGCGCGTCGTCGCGCTGAGGCGCCCGGATGTGGACCGACGACCAGATGCGGATGGTCTCCGCCGCCCTCGCGGATGCCTTCCTCGTGGGCGACTGGACCGGCGACGACCTGCTCGACCGCGCTCGCCGATCGCTCGGGCTCCGCACCCGCTGGCTGCCATCCGTGGTGGAGGACGTCCTCGCGACGTACGGCACGGCGCCCCGTGACCGGCACGCGGAACTGACGTCGATCATCGAGCTGTCGCTCGGGCGGCGGCACGCGGCCGGGCGGCTCCCACGACACGCCCCGCTCGTGCGGAAGTGGACGATCTCCCGCCCCGAGCACGGCGCGACGCGGTTCGACGTGCCCGCGATCGCGACACGGCAGGAGCTGGCGGACTACCTCGGCGTCGGCATCTCCGACCTCGGGTGGCTCGCCGATCCGAAGGGCCTCGAGCGATCGGCCGCCGTGGAGGGGATGCGCAACTACCACTACCGCTGGATCCCGCGCGCCCACGGCGTGCCGCGGCTCATCGAGGCTCCCAAGCCGTGGCTGGCCAAGCTCCAGCGACGGGTGCTGCACGGCATCCTCGACCGGGTGCCACCGCACCAGACGGCGCACGGGTTCCGGCTCGGGCACTCGCCGTTGACCCACGCGCGCCGCCACGTCGGGCAGCGCGCGGTCCTGGGATTCGACCTCGAGGACTTCTTCGCCACCGTCGAGGCGGGACGCGTCTTCGGGATCTTCCGGACGATCGGCTACCCCGAGCCCGTGGCCTTCCAGCTGACCGCGCTCTGCACCAACCACACCGCAGCCGCGGTCCGGTCGTCCTGCCCGCGCCCCGCCGGAGCCGTTGCGGTCGACCGGCGCGCGCGGATGCTGCAGCGCCTCGCCCACGCCCACCTGCCGCAGGGCGCGCCCACATCACCAGCGCTTGCCAACCTGGCCGCCTACCGCCTGGACTGTCGGCTCGACGGGCTGGCATCCAGCCTCGGTGCGACCTACACGCGGTATGCGGATGACATCGCCGTCTCGGGCGATGGACGGCTGCTCATGCCGGGTGGTGCGATCGCGCGGACCGTCCGAGACATCGCCGCCGACGAGGGGCACCAGCTCAACGACCGCAAGACCCGCGTGGCGACGCGAGCAGCGCGCCAGCTCGTGACGGGTATCGTCGTGAACCAGCACCCCAATGTGCCGCGCCGCGAGGTCGACAGGTTGCGCGCGGAGCTGCACGACGCCGCGCGCAACGGGCCCGATCGATCCAACCGGCGCGGCGTCCCGGACTATCGCGCGCACCTGCTCGGGCGGATCGCCTGGGTCGGCGCGGTCAACCCGGGGCGGGGCGCCCGCCTCCGGGACTCGTTCGACGCCATCTCGTGGCGCGACTGACGTCAGCCGCCGGCGCGTTCGGCGCTGCGCACGCCGGTGAGGGCCCAGGCGAGGAGGACGACGAAGAGCCCCGCCACGGCCAGGACCGCCGGCAGGACGTCCGCCGCCTGGCCCGCGAGCAGCTGCCGGTTCGCCGTCATGATGTAGCTCACCGGGTTGATCGAGGCGGCGCCGTGCAACCACCCCTGGAGCACGTCGAGCGGGACGAACACCGGTGCCATGAACACGGCGAGGAACATGGGGATCTGCATCGCCGGCCCGAGCTGGGGGTCGCGCGCCCGGAACATGACGCCCGCGGCCCACATCGTCCCCACGAGGCTGAGCGAGAGCGCGAGCACGTACATGCCGCCGATCTGGAGCGGCCCGCCGAGCATCTGCAGCCCCGCGATGAACGCGACGCCGGTGACGATCGCGCTCATGAGCGCCGCGCGCACGAAGGTCGAGAGCATGTAGCCGAACAGGATCGCGTTGCGGTGCCCCACGGCGAGCATGAGCCGCCGCATGAACCCCGTCTGGAAGTCGCCGGCGATCGTGAAGCCCGTGGCCAGCCCGCCGAACAGGCACGTCTGCAGGAGACTGAACACGAACATCCACGAGGCGTAGCTGGCGGGGTAGTCGAAGCCGCGCACGTCGCCGAGCTTGCCGAGCGCGCCCGCGAACCCGGTGAAGAAGATGAGCGGGAAGATGAACGTCGGCATGAAGTTCGCCGGCACGCTGATCCACTTGTACAGGTGGCGCCACGCGATGGCGCGCGATGCGAGGAAGGTCTCGTTCATGCCTTCGCCATCCGTCGACGCAGGGAACGCGCACAGCCGGCGACACCGATCAGCGAGACGGCGAGGAGGACCCCGGCCCCCTCGAGCAGCACGCGTCCGTCCCACCCGGTGATGATGAGCGAGCGCATCGCGTCGACCATGTACGACACCGGGTTCACCCGCGTGATGGCACGGAACCAGTCGGCCTGGATCAGGTCGCGCGGCATGTTCGTGGTGGACAGGAAGAGCGTCGCGAACAGCAGCGGGAAGATACCTTGCAGCGCCTCGCTCTCGCCCGACCTGAGCGCGATCCACGCACCGATGGTGGCGAAGGAGAACGCCGTCCACATCGACAGGCCGAGCAGGGCGAGCACGCCGAGTGGGCCGGTGTGGAAGTCGACCTGCGTGATGAACATGATCGAGATGTAGACCAGCGACGCCCCGAGCGCGATGGCGATCGCCCCGGAGATCTGCGCGACGACGAGGGCACCGGCGCGCATCGGCGTCAGCGCGAGGCGGTCGAGGAACCCGCTCTCGATGTCGCGCACGAGGCCGAGCCCGGCACTCGAGGTGGCGAACAACGCCGACTGCATGAACGTGATGACGATCGCGAAGTCCAGGTAGCGATCGGCCGGGAACCCCGGGATGCGCGTGGCCGCGCTGAGCCCGCTCGAGTTGATGGTGAGCAGGATGAGCGGCATGACGATGCCGGGCATGTAGCCGGCCGGCGAGCTGAGCGAGCTGCGGACGGACCGGCGTGCGAGCAGGCCGACCTGGTTGGCGAGCGAGGTGCCGGTGGCGTGCGGGTTGATGATGCCGGTCGTGGGCGGCGCGGCTGTGGAGGTGGTGCTCGTCGTCACGCGACCGGCTCCGCCGTCGGGTCGGCCGGCGCGGGCTCGGGCGAACGGGGCCCGGGCTCGGACGCCGCGACGTCGGCGTCGCTCGCCGCGCCCTCCAGCGTGAGGCCGGTCTTGAGCAGGAAGACGTCGTCGAGCGTGGGCTCGTGCTGGCGCACCTCGCGCACCGCCACGCCGGCGTCGTCGACGGCGCGCACGATCGACACGAGGCTGGCCCGGTCGTCGCCTCGGTGCAGGCGCACGGCGACCGAGCCGGGCACCTCGGGCGCGGCCTCGGTCCCGAACTGGGCGAGCAGACCGGGCAGGCGCGCGCGATCCGCGTCGCTCGCCGGGACCAGCTCGACGGTGGGCGCCCCGATCTCCGCCTTCAGCTCGGCGGGCGTGCCCTCTGCCACGATCGTGCCGGCGTTGATGATGCCGACCCGGTCGGCGAGCACGTCGGCCTCCTCGAGGTACTGGGTCGTCAGGAAGACGGTGACGCCCTCGTCGGTGGCGAGGCGACGCACCTCCTCCCACAGCGCGGTGCGGCTCTGTGGGTCGAGGCCCGTGGTGGGCTCGTCGAGGAACAGCACGCGCGGCTCGTGCACGAGTGCCAGCGCGAGGTCGAGGCGCCGCTGCATCCCGCCGGAGTAGCCACCCACCTTGCGGTCGGCGGCGTCCTCCAGGCCGACGCGCTCGAGCAGCACCTCGGCGCGGCGCGACGCGCGATCGCCCGTGATGCCCTGCAGCGACGCGATCAGCTTGAGGTGCTCGCGGCCGGTGAGGAACTTGTCGAGCGCCACGGCCTGCAGGGCAGCGCCGATCGCGGTTCGGACGTGTGACCCCTGGGTCGCGACGTCCCACCCGGCGACGGTGGCGCGGCCGGCGGTGATCGGCAGGAGCGTGACGAGCATGTTGACGGTCGTCGACTTGCCGGCCCCGTTCGGGCCGAGGAACCCGTAGATCTCGCCCGGGGCGACGTCGAGGTCGATGCCGTCGACCGCCTTCGGGCCCTTCTTGAACTGCTTGACGAGGCCGCGGACCTCGATGCCGTTGTTCTCGCTGGAAGCCATGGGCGCGTACCCTTCGGTTGCTGCCGGCGACGCTACCAGCTGACCCCGGTGGTTGCGGGCTCAATGACCTCGCGACGCGGCGCGCAGGTCGCGCCAGAGGCCGGGGGCCGCGCCGAGCAGGAAGGCGATGCACAGGAGCGGCAGCGCCGGCACCGCGGAGAGCGTGGTCTGGAACACCAGGACCGTCGTGCCGACGAACCCGACCGCGATGAGCGCGGCGCACCGACGCAGCCCGAGGTCCCAGCGCGCGGCGGCGGCGAGGAAGATCGCGGTGAACATCACGTCGACGATGCCGATGCGCCCCGCGGAGGCGTAGTCGAACCCGGCGATCGGCGTCGCGACGGTGGGCCAGTCGATCCACGTGGGGTCCTTGCGTGCGTGCTGCACGACCGCATGGGTCACGCCACGCGAGCTGAAGACGCTCCAGGCGTCCGCGAGCGGCACGCAGACGCAGATCGGCACGAGCCACCACGGGCGCTCGATCGCACGCACGAGGCCGGCGCCCGCGAACGTCCCGAACAGCACCTTGGCCACGTCGCTCGCGACGTCGACGTCCAGCCGGTTGAGCACCATCACGACGACGAAGCTGCCGAGGGTCGCGGCCACGAGGCGGCGGGTGGGCCACTCGCGTACGGACACGAGCAGCGCGACGGCCGCGCACAGCGCGCCGAAGTAGACCGCGTGCGAGCCGTACGCCCAGAGCCGCAGCTGGGTGAGCGATCCGGGCTCGGGGAGGGTCGGCGCGAGCAGCAGCAGCGCGGCAAGCAGCGCGAGGAGGGCGACGGCGACGCGGGCTCGCACGGTCAGAACGGCGGTTTCTCGGCGTACCACTCGCCGACCGCGCGGAAGGCGCGCCAGAACGCCTGCTTGGAGGCCGGGCGGTCGAGCGAGTCGTCGATGTCGGGACAGAACACGGCCTCGCACGCGTGCGTCCAGCGCTGCACGTCGCCGGCGCGCGGCTCCAGGCGCGAGGCGTCGGGCACCTCGAGCGCGTTGACGGCGTCGAGCGACTCCTCCCCCATCACCACGAGCAGCTTCGGCTCGACGATGCGCACCTCGCGCAGCAGCCAGCTCGGGCAGCGGTCCTGCATGCACGGGGTGGGGCGGCTCGAGCACTTGATGCAGTTGGTCCCGTAGAGGTCGAGCGGGTCGATGGCGAGCCGCTCGACGCTGCGGCGCACCGCCTCCCCCGCGCGGCCGTGGAAGGCGACGCCGTGGTCGAGTTCCTCGGAGCTGGGCGACCACTTGACCAGCATGACGTCCGCGAGCGGGTGGCCGGTGCCGAGCACGCGCAGGTCGCCGTCGTGCTCGCACAGGCCGCAGGCGCCGATGTCGTCGCCGAGCGCGTGGATGTCGACGATGGCCCGGTCGAGGTACTTCTGGAAGACCTGGTCGTCGTCCGCGCGGTTCGGGTGCAGGTGCGCCATGCCCGAGGGAGGTTCGGCGCCGAACGTGTGGAATCCTGCCCCGGGGCGGCTACGCCTCGTCGCGCTCGGGGCCGTGTGCCTCCGCGGGGAGCCGCTTGGAACGCCCGGTGAGGTCGTTCACCCACTTGAGGCCCTGCAGGTAGAGCAGGCTCTTGGGGCGCTTGAGGATCTCGCCCTGGCCGAGCGCCAGCAGGAAGCTCTCCTGGTCGTCCCAGGCCGGCATGTGCACGGCGGCGGTGCCCAGCCCCTGCACCACGTGCGAATCGGAGCCCGCGCCCTCGACGAGGTTGTACTTGCGGGCGAAGCGCTCGGCGTCGCGGTTGTACTGCTCGAACGGGAGGCGCGCGTTGTAGGTCTCGAACGCGTCGATCTCGTCGAGCGTGTCGCGCAGCAGGTGCACGTCCGGGATCGTGTGGAGGCGGTCGAAGGGGTGGGGCACGTAGACGAGCCCGTCCTGCGCGCGGATGCGCTCGATCGTCTCGTGCCAGCTGAGCCCGGCCTCGATGCGCTCGGTGAGGAAGAGGCCGATGACCTCGCCCTGCGACGTCTTGACCTCCTCGCCCACGATGACCTGCACCCCGTACTCCTCGGCGTACTCCGCGCAGGCGAGGGCGCCGGAGATCTCGTTGTGGTCGGTGACGGCGAGCGCGGTGAGCCCGACCTTGCGCGCGACGTGCAGGAGCGCCTCGGGGTCGGTCGCGCAGTCCCACGAGTGCGACGTGTGCATGTGCAGGTCGATGACGCAGCTGCGGTCGTCGGTGCGCGGGGGCGGGATGTGCACCTGGATGCGCTCGCGCAGCGCGTCGTACTCGGCGACGTGCTCTCGGGCGAGGCCGACGGCGTCGGGGAGGGTGGCGGTGGCGGGCGGGGACTCGAGCGCGGCGAGCACGCGCACGTGCAGCGCCTCGACGTCGCCGGCGTCGGCGTCGCCCGGGCGCGCGACGTCGATGGTCGGCACGCGAGCGGCGATCGCCTCCTCGCGGCTGCGGCGGTGGGTGCCGGCCAGGGCGAGGTAGACGCCGGCGCCGGCGAACACGGCGTCGGCCTGTTCGCGCGTGGTGGCCTCGACGGCGGAGAGGCGACCGCGCAGTGCGCGCGGGACGACGGGCCGGTGGTGGGTGCCCCAGCGCGACAGCAGCGTGAGCGAGAGGTCGGGGTGGGCGTCGAGCAGCGGGGCGAGGTCGCGCACGAGGTCGCGCACGGCGGCGTCGTCGTCCTCGCCGCGGCCGACCACGATGACGGGGCCGGTGCCGCCTCCGGCGGCGCGGGTGCGGGTTGCGGCGAGCGACACGGAGCCCGGCTCGATGTCGGGGCTGATCGAGGTCGCGAAGGCGGCGCGGTCGGCGTCGACGGAGACGAGCCAGCGGTCGACGCCGTCGACCACGCGCTCGCGCAGGGGGGCGGCGATGGCCCCGACCATGGTCAGCTCGGGTGGATCGTGGAAGGTGGCGACGGTCAGGCCCTGCCAGCGGCGGACGAGGAAGCGGGCGAGGTCGTTCTCGAGCGGGTCGTGCACGTGCACGAGTTCGAGGTCGAGGCGCTCCATGAGCACGCGCAGGGCGGCGCGAAGGCCGACCGAGGCGGGGCCGGCCGGGATCGGCAGCGCGAGGAAGGGCCAGTCGTGCACGGGCTCGTCGAGGCGACGGTGCCCGGCTGCGGGGCCGGCCACCTCGGGCGCGCCGAGGACCTCGTCGGCAGTGAGGCCGCGGGCGAGGTCGCGCACCGCACGCCGCGCGATGCGGCGTGCGCGCAGGTCCGCGGCCGGTGCGACCACCAGCGGCAGTGGCACGTCCTCGCCCAGGTCGCGCAGCGCCACCAGCCCGTCCGCCAGCTCGGCCACGTGCTCGTTGACCGGGTGCGGCGTCGTCCACGGATAGGGACTGGCCAGCAGGATGCGGCGCGTGGGGGCAGGCTCGCTCATCCCCGCAAGGCTACCGCGCGCATGCGTCGCACCTGACGACGCGGGGCCCGCGGCGCGATTGCGCCACGGACCCCGGTCGATCACTGCACCTCGCCGTCCGGTCAGACGGTCGCGGGCACCACCGGCACGACGTCGCCGTCGGTCGATGCAACCGCGGCGGGCGCGGTCGTCGGCAGCGGCGTCTCGTACGCCTTGCCGCCGTCGGAGCGGCGCTCCTCCTTGGCCCGCTCCTCGACCGGGCGCCCGGCGGGGCCCCCCGCAAGGAACGCGTCGAGCTGCGCGAGCGCGACGTCGTCGTCGTGCTGCCACGGCGGCGACTTCATCAGGTACGCGCTCGACCACTCGAGCGCGCCACCGATCTGGCGGTCCATGGCGTACTTGGCCATGCGCACCGCGTCGATCGTGATGCCCGCCGAGTTCGGCGAGTCGACGACCTCGAGCTTGACCTCCATGTTGAGCGGCACGCCGCCGAAGGCCTCGCCCTCGACGCGGATGTGCGCCCACTTGCGGTCCTCGAGCCACGGCACGTAGTCGGACGGGCCGACGTGCACGTTCTCGGGGGCGATCTCGTACGGCAGCACGCTCGTCACGGCGTTCGTCTTGGAGATCTTCTTGGAGTCGAGGCGCGAGCGCTCGAGCATGTTGCGGAAGTCGGAGTTGCCGCCGACGTTCAGCTGGCTCGTGCGCAGCACCTTGACCCCGCGGTCGCGGAACAGCTGGGCGATGCGGCGATGCAGGATCGTCGCGCCGACCTGGCTCTTGATGTCGTCACCGATGATCGGCAGGTTCGCCTCCTCGAAGCGGGCCCGCCACTCGGGGCGCCCGGCGATGAACACCGGGATGCAGTTCACGAACCCGCAGCCGGCCGCGAGGGCCTGCTCGGCGTAGAACTTCACCGCTTCCTCGCTGCCGACCGGCAGGAGGTTGATGAGCACGTGCGCCTTCGTGTCGCGCAGCACCTGGGCCACGTCGACGGGAGCCGCGTCGCTGAGCGTCACGACCTCGCCGAGGTACTTGCCGATGCCGTCGAGCTCGGGCGCCCGCTGCACCGTCACGCCCGTGGGCGCGACGTCGCTGAACTTCACCGTGTTGTTCTCACCGGCGAAGATCGCGTCGGCGAGGTCGAGGCCGACCTTGGTGTCGACGACGTCGAACGCGGCGACGAACTCGATGTCGCTGACGTGGTAGCCGGCGACGGTGTGGTGCATGAGGCCCGGGACCTCGTCGGTGGCGTCGAAGTAGTGCGTGACACCCTGGACGAGGCTGGACGCGCAATTGCCGATGCCGGCGATCGCGACGCGGACCTTGCCGCTATTGGGGACCGGGGTCCCCGGCTGGCTCTGGCTCTGGACGTTGGACATTGCTACCGCTCCTTGTGTGTGGGCGATCCCGACGGGGTTTGCGTCCGTCGGGCAGCGCCCTGTGTACGTGGATCACGCGCTGGATGACCGTCAACGCTGCGGTGACGGCCAGCACGTGGACTGCGACCTCGATCGACGTGGGCCACCACGTCGCCAACAGGAGACCTGCAGTGAGGACCACGACTCGCTCCACGCGCGACGCGAGCCCCCCCTTGGCCTGCACGCCGAGGCTCTCTGCCTTGGCGCGGGTGTAGCTGACGAGGTAGGAGCAGGCCACCGCAGCGAAACACGATGCGATGGGCCACAGGTCGACCTCGTCCCTGTTGGCGAACATGAGGCACAAGCCTCCGAGGACAAGCCCCTCGCTGACCCGGTCCAGGGTGGAATCGAGGAAGCCGCCGAACGCACTGACGCGCCCGGTGACCTTCGCGATCGCCCCGTCCATGGCATCCAGCAGGCTCCCGATGAGGAACGTGATGGCTGCGGCGAGGAACCATTCGTGGAACACCAGGTAGGCCGCGACGCCATTGAGGAGGCACCCTGTGAAGGTGACGGCGTTCGGGTCGATCGACCCGATCGGGCGCAGCAGCGTGCGCGCGACCCGTCGCGCAATGCGACGTCCGCCCACCTCGTAGCCATCCCGGATTCGCTGGAGTTGATCCACTTGTCGGGGATTATGCCCGCTGGAGCGGGGTCCGACCCCGCACGACCCCCGCGAGCGCACCGAGGCCCTGCGGCGAACCGCCGCGAAACCGACGCGGAACCGATGTGCAACTTGGGGGTTTACAGACCGCGAACCTCGTCGTACAAAGGTGTCAGAAGGAGTGCGGAAGACCGGCAAGCCGGTTCCGGAGCTCCTCACATAGATATCCGATCCACGGATGGATCATCGCCGTTCCGCTCCGCTGCTCATGGGGGTGAACAGCGGACGCGAGGTGGATATCGACTGGAGCTTGCCGTGACGTGCGTGGGGTGCGATCAACGGGATTACAGAGCTCCACATGGTTGACGTTGAGGCCCGGATCGCTCCTTGGGGGAGGAGCTCCGGGCCTTTCGTCTCTTCC